>CADACS010000047.1 GCA_902786505.1 uncultured Planctomycetota bacterium
TGTTAGAGAACGTGGGCGGATCGCACACGCACAATTCAAAGTTCGATCGCGCGACGCCGAACGCGTTTGCGGGGAGTTGACCGCGTTCGTATCCTGATTCTCCTGACCGTTTGAAATACTTTCGTCGCGAAGAGTCGCCGCCGCGCTTTGTATAATGGGCGCGTTTTTTCAGGGAGCCTACTTCCGCGGCCGTCTCTTCAATGAGTTTGACGACGTCCCTATTGCGATCGTCGGCAGGTGGAATTGCACGAAGAAAACGCAAAACGTCAGACTTTACAAAGAGGTTTTCGTTAGGAAGAGGCGGTTTGCCGGCTTCGGCGCGTATTGATTCTACGCTTTTGCGATCTCTTGTCGTTAACCTGTTTTCCTCTAAGTTTGCCATGCCCCAATCCAAATAGGTCGGGGAAAGGTCGACAGAAACTGTCGAACTGGCGCCCCCGTCGGCCGCGTAGCAGGTGAACGAACCGGAATAGCAAAAAAGGTTGAGGAACCGTTTGCCGAGCGCTTCCCGACGAATCGACGCGCGCGTTTGCCGGTGATCCAGAAAAAGCCCGACGTCTAAGTAGTCCGTCATATTGCAAAGGAAGGTTAGCCCCCCTTCGTGAACGCGCACGACGCGTCCCGATTCCGCCAGCTTTTCGTATTGCGATTCTCCACGCTGCCGCGCGCGTCTTTTCAAAAAAACATTCTCGGGCGAAACATTAAGAATTTCGGCCGCTTTCGCCGCCATTTTATCGAGCCACAGTCGATGCTGTCCAACATTTCTCCCGTCTGGACGTTCGTATTCGGCAATGTGCAGCCATTTCCCTTCAAAAATATCAATGGCAAGCGGGACTTCCGGTAAATCTCTGTCATAGAGCCGATAGCAGGTTATGCCGCGGGAAGGGTAGCGCCGAAGACGGCGAGCGCAATTAGAGAGACAACGTCCAAATTCGGTCGCCTGACGTTCGGCATAGTCGTCTAATCCGGCGAAAGCGGGAGCAATTGTCTGACCGCGCGTTTGTCCGTCCATTGGGGAGACGTCGTTTGGTTTTTCCGTATTTGTCGGACTCGCAATTGATTGCGATTTGCGCTGACCGTCTTCGAGAGAAGTGGGAACAGGGGCATTTGCGGCTTCTGCTTCTGACGGCTGCTTTGGAGGTTTAGGTCCTAGAAATTGAAAATAGGTACATTCAATACGGCTGTTATAAAGTTTGCGACGTCGTGTAGCCGTCTGACCGATCGTCTTTTCAAAATCGGGCCAGTCGGTAATGATATAGTGGCTCCAAGTGGGTAATTTCGAAAGTACCGCCGGGATCGATTCATAAAGAGGCCGCAACGATTTCGGATCGCTCAGTCGGTCGCCATAAGGGGGATTGCAAATAACGCAACCATACTCGCGCTTATCGTCCAAATCGCGAAAATCCCGTTGAAAGAAGACAACGTCTTCGTCGACGCCCGCCGAAACGGCGTGACGTCTGGCGAAACTGAGCGCTTCGGCGTCGACGTCGGAACCGTGGATTTTTTCTTCCAGCGGGGGCGTTATCGCCGCTCGCGCTTCTTCACGCGCTTCTTCCCAGAGTTGCGCAGGAACGACGGGCCAGCCTTGAGAAACGAACGTTCTGTTTAGACCTGGCGCGATATTCCTCCCCAGCATAGCCGCTTCGATTGGAATGGTTCCAGAAGCGCAAAAAGGATCGAGCAGGGGACGGCCCGGTTTCCAAACGGACAGCTGAACAAGCGCGCTTGCAAGAGTTTCACGCAGCGGAGCGGCGACGTTCATGACGCGGTAGCCTCTTCGGTGAAGCCCGCGTCCGGTGGAGTCGAGCGTGATCGACGCACGGTCTTTAAGCAGTGATATTTCAACGGTATAAAGAGGACCGGTTTCAGGAAGCGTCGCCGTTCCCCAGACGCGCGAGAGACGGTCTACAATCGCTTTCTTTACCGTGCGCTGCAATGCGGGAACGCTGGTTATTGTCGAACGAACAGAACGTCCTTCAACTAAGAAACGCGCGTCTTTGGGCGCGAGATCTTCCCATGCGACAGCGCGCACGGCGTCGAAAATGACGTCGAAATCGTTGGAGACGTCAAATTCAGAAAGAGTTATAAGGACCTTTCCTGCCGTTCTTAACCAGAGATTGGCTTTGACTAAATCGTGAAATTCGCCTTCAAAAAAGACGCGTCCTGTCGCAACGTCGGAAATACGAGGCGCGTAACCTAACTTCTTGAGTTCGTTCGCGACGACAGATTCCAATCCCATCGTCGAAGTTGCGACAAATTGAAACATTTTGTTTCCCAATCTGCGGTGAAAAACAACGCGCGCCGATTCGATCGGCACGCGTCGTTGCAAAAGCGAAGTTCAAGAGAACAAGCGACTAGAAAAGCCCGACCGTGTCGCCGTTTTCATTGACGTCAATGAATTCTGCCGCGGGAACTTTAGGCAGTCCGGGCGCGGCGATAATTTCGCCGGTCATAACTACGACAAACCCTGCGCCCGCGCTCCAGCGCAGTTCGCGAACGTTTAACTCAAATCCTTCGGGCGCGCCGAGTAATTTCGGATCGGCAGAGAAGGAGTATTGCGTTTTCGCAATACAGACGGGCAACGCGTCGCAGCCCTCGGCTACGAGTTCCGCAAGCTGCCGTTCCGCCTGTTTACTATAGGAGACAGAACCGGCATGGTAAATTTCACGGGCGACGGTTTCGATCTTTTCCTTTATGGACAAAGAGTCGTCGTAAAGGGGTTTGAACGTATTTTGAGGATTCTCTTCAATAGTGTCGATTACCTGCTGCGCGAGTCCTACGGCGCCTTTGCCTCCGTCGCTCCAATGAGTAGCGCATGCGCATTTAACGCCAAGTTTTTCGCAAACCTGTTCAATCGCTTGAATCTCTTCCGGAGAGTCTCCTTCAAATTTATTGAGCGCGACGACGACCGGCACGCCGTATTTCTTGACGTTTTGAACATGACGCTCAAGGTTGGCGGCGCCCCGAAGAACCGCGTCGACGTCGGGAGCGCCTAAGTCCGCCTTGGCGACTCCGCCGTGGCATTTGAGCGCGCGAACGGTCGCTACGACCACAGCCGCGTTGGGAGCCAAGCCTGCTTTACGACACTTGACGTCAAAGAATTTTTCCGCGCCCAGATCGGCGCCGAAGCCTGCCTCCGTAACGATGTAGTCGGCAAATTTAAGAGCCGTTTTCGTTGCGGCGACGCTATTGCAGCCGTGGGCAATGTTAGCAAAAGGCCCTCCGTGAACGAAGGCTGGACTTCCTTCTAAGGTTTGGACGAGGTTGGGATTGATCGCTTCTTTGAGCAGAACGGTCATTGCTCCACGCGCTTTTATATCCATTGCGGAGACCGGTTTGCCGTCCATATTATAACCGACGACGATCTTTCCGAGCCGTTCGCGCAGATCAAACAGACCGTCGCTCAAGCAGAAGATTGCCATGATTTCCGAAGCGGCGGTGATAATGAAGAAACTCTCGCGTGGAACGGAGTTGGCTGTTCCTCCTAAGCCGAGAACAATCGAACGCAGCGCGCGTTCGTTGACGTCGAGCGTGCGCCCCCAAACGATCTTGCGACTGTCCAATCGAAGCGGGTTCCCTTGGTGGAGCGAGTTGTCGACCATTGCGGCGAGTAAATTGTGCGCGGCGGTAATCGCGTGAAAATCGCCTGTGAAATGGAGATTGATATCTTCCATAGGCGCGATTTGAGCGAATCCGCCGCCAGCGGCGCCACCTTTGACTCCGAAGCAGGGACCTAGCGAAGGTTCCCGTAAACAGAGGCACGCTTTCTTACCGACCAGATTTAACGCGTCGCAGAGGCCGACGCTGACCGTCGTTTTCCCTTCGCCCGCCGGAGTCGGGTTGATTGCGGTAACAAGGATTAGCTTGGCGTTCTTATTGGTCGGGATATCCTTGATTTTTTCCAGAGACACCTTAGCCTTGTATTTGCCGTAATTTTCAAGCGCGTCTTCGGGAATTCCCAATTTAGCGGCAATTTCCGTAATGGGCCGAAGTTGCGTGTTTCGTGCAATTTCAATATCAGACGGTATCGATCTTGTGGCCATAACAGTGGACAACCCTCATTAATGCGGCAAATTCGCCTTTGAATAACTTTGGCATATCACGCGGGACGAAAGTCTCGTTTCTTTGAGG
Source organism: uncultured Planctomycetota bacterium (assembly GCA_902786505.1). Lineage (GTDB taxonomy): Bacteria > Planctomycetota > Planctomycetia > Pirellulales > Thermoguttaceae > RUG369. Next base: position 4,132 of record CADACS010000047.1, read on the forward strand.
TAAGTACGGCAGACAGACGTCGCCTTAATTTTAACTGTGAAATCTTTTTTAACAATATCGGCGGAGTCGATTCGCACGGCGCGGGAGTCTATAGATTTGGACCCGAGTTTTCGCGAATTCTGAAGACTTGAACCGATTGATTGTCCCGTTGCGGTAATTCGCCGCTGTGAAACGGTTCCAAAATACGCGCGTCTACTAGAAGTTGAAACAGGGTCGAATCAATTTCAGGATTATTGTATCCGTAGTTGCCCTTACTTCTAAACCGCGCAAGTTCCGAAAAATCTGCGAGAATAAAACCGACTCCCATATTTTTCAAATTCTCGCGAATTATCTCCGGATTCACGATTGACGAAACGCTTCCAGAGGCGTCGTGAGAAACCGCGCCTTCTAAGGAAAGCGCAAGGGGAGAATCATTCCAACAGGTCGAGTAGAGAATGGGAACTCGATACATAAAGGCCTTGGCTTCTCCCACGAGGAGAAGTTTTTTAAGCGGTTGTTCCGTATTGCTCTCAGCGCACGCCGGATCTGTCAGCAGTTCGCTGTGTTCGTTAAAAAAAACGGACTCCGCCGTGAAGCGCATCAGATCTTTTTCCAGGGCGCGAAGGGGCGCCATGCGTCCTAAGCTCTGCATGTCGATTAGGAGCCCGGAATAGCCCGTCGATAGAAAGACTGCCGCCAAAACGAGTATTCTGCCGAACATGGAAAAGTACCGCAGGCTCCAAGTGATAAAGATTCCCAGCGTTAGGGCGGTCAATGGCGCCATGGGCAGAAGGAAACGCGCGAGTCGGTGAGTTAAGAAATACCACCCCCGCCAATACGTCGCCGTTAAAGCGAGTAATAACATGAGGTATTTTTCAGTCAGACGGGAAGTTGGACGTTTAGATTTTGCAATGACGCGAGCGCCTAGTCGAGCGCATACGAAGAGCAGACCTAGGACGCCCGCAATCAGATAGAAAGGCGACGCTTCTTCATCTTTCCAAAAAGAACTCGCAATTGATTTGCCAAAAGCCGACGCTCCAAATTCAGACGACGAATGCGCTTTTTCCCAACGCTGATTAATTGACTCGGTCCACTGACCAGTCTTATCGCCAAAAACATGAAACGCCAATGGATAAACTGGATTGCCGGTTGCCGTTGCGTTTCGGAGGTACCAACCTCCTCCTATTAGGAGCGACGTCGCGATGAGGAGAGTCAGTAAAAGGACGACGCGATACGGCCCCACGCTGTTTGCCGAATGCAGTAAAGACTGTTGTCCGTCGCTGTTTGGCGACTGAATTGTTTCATTTGCTTCCTGATTATCCGGGGTATAAACGTCAAAGAAGCGCGAGAGGAAACGAGGTTTCCAAAGAACGGCGGCAAAACCAATCGCCGCCGGAATGCATACAAAGACGACGCCGGTGTATTTTATTGAAGCGGCAAATCCAAGGAAGGTTCCCAAGAGTATGACAAGATACAGTAAGTTTTTAAACTGAATTGGCGAATCTGCGTTAAGCGACTGCTGAGCGACGAGCAAAACGACGTATAAGGCTCCAAGTAAGGCGAAACTCAACAACGAATCGTTTAGGCCGCAGTTAAAGACGTTGAATACTCCGGGAAAAGAGAGAAAAACGATTGCGCTCCAAACGCCGACCGTTGCGCTGCGCAAGAAACGAACGCAGAAGGCGCCAATTCCCAATGCGGTTAACAGAGCAAAGGACGTCAGCACGACCTTGCCGACTAACGAGCCCAAACGCAGGACGTTTTCCGGATCGCAGCCAAAATCTCTCATGAGATTGAAACCGGCAAGATAGAACATTTCTGAGCCAAGCGGCATATTGGCGTAAACGTTGTTGGGGAAGAAAGAGATTGTTCCTGTTTCGAAAATTTCTCTTGCGCTTTGTACGTGATATTCTACGGCGTCGTATTCAAATATAGGCTGGGTTGCGGAAAATGCGTAGAAAGAGATGAAAAAAACGAATAAAACCGTTTGTAAAATCGAGACGCATCTATCGAAAGAGCGCGCTTTGTGTTCTTTCGATTCACTCGCAGACTTATCAGGCGACTTGCCAGGATTATTATTTCGGGCTTGTTTGGCTTTTTCCGAAAAGAAAGAGAAAAATGCGTAAATAAGTCCTGCGCACAAAACGACTAGTACGCTTGGCGCCAATTGGGAATTCCCATGGCCTAGAATTCCCATAACGCACAGGATAGTCGAGCTTAAAATCAGGCCGAGACCGGCGGAAAAAAAGGTTGTTTCCGAACGAGTTAATAGTGCGGCTCTTGTTATCGGAAGCATGAAGAACCGGCCAAGAAAATAAGCGAAGGCGACCAAAAGACAGCCCGCTCCAAACGCCAGAAAACGTTCGCCAGTTACTTGAGCTTGCGGCAAGTCGATTCCGAACCAGACGTCTCTAACGAAATTTGGATTGAGAGTTGGCGCAAAGAGCAACGTCCAACGCGGGGTTGGTGAATTGAATAGAGGAGCCGTGAAGAAAACCAATAAACAAACGACGACAATGACGCCGACGCCGATCGATAAGGGGACGGCGTCATTCTTTTGCGCGCAAGGTTCGGCCGTTTTGGAAGAGCGGCGCATGACCATGAGGACGAATCTCCGATATCCCAATAAGTCTGTCTATTGCAGAACGCTTGAAAACGTTTCTCCTTTATTGTATGATACATGAATCAAGCGGATTGTACAGACCGCGACTTCAGTTTGTTTCGCCAGTAGATTTTGTTCCGCCGTTATGAGCTGCGGCGTTATTACCTATAAAGAAAGTGTGATAAAACATGACTTACAAACGATTAACGTTATTATTAGGCTTTGCCGCGATCGTTGCGTTTGGCGTAGCTCCTCAGTACCGTTTTTGTTGCGCTCAAGACGACGCGGAGACTGCGATTCCTGCCGACGCCGGCGGCCCTTGCTTTATCGGTCCGGACGGTCAACTTGTTTGCAGCGTCGACGGCGGAGAGGAAGGGAAGCCCGTCTCAAAGGAGCAAGAAGGACCTGCGGTTCCCAAAGTCGATCTTGCGACTCAGCCTTGGTTGGTAGAAAGCGCAAATTTGCCGGCTAATCACCCCGCGCTTAAGCGAGATCATATGATTTGGGCGGATTCGTATCTTTGGACTTCTATTGACGACGTCGTTGGCGCTATTCCTGTCGAAAAATGGCTGACTAAGCCTCCTACTCCGGAAGATCTCGCCGGCAAGTACATTCTTGTGGAAATGTGGGCGACATGGTGTCCGCCCTGCAGACGGTCCTTGCCCTATCTTGACTTTATTTCTAAGAAGTACAAGGACGATTTAGTCGTTGTTTCCATTTGCGAAATGGATGAGAACGCGATTCGTAATATGAAGGGCGCTACGCTGAATATTTTCGATATCGGTTATTTTGCCGCGGTCGATACCGGTCGCCGCTTGGCAAATAAGCTTGGCGTCTACGGCATTCCTCACGCGATTCTGCTCGAACCGACTGTTGGCGGCGTCGTTTGGGAAGGGATGCCGACTTCTCCTCGGTACGAATTGGACGACAAAAAATTAGAGCGTTTCTTCAATATCGGGCACAAACTAAAGGACGCGGGCAAGTTGCCCGAAACTTCGCCCGTCAAATTTGAAGTTTCTGAACCGACCCAAGAAGAACGCGCCTCTCGACGTCAGCCGAACGCGAATCGCGAGGCTGCCGACGAGCCGGGTTCTCCCAGTCTTTGATTTACGCCGTCGGTAGACGACTTTTGGAAAACTGCTCTTGCGTTTTATCTGAAAAAAGACGAAAGTAACGCAGTAGGGACTGCTTTGTTATCATGGTCGTCCCTACTGCGTGTTTCTCAAGTGGGTCTTAGTGAGACTTGGGAACGTGGCGAGTTTTCGATTATTGCAAGAGAGACTTTCTTTCCATGAAACGCTTCTTTGGATCGGTTTTCGGCGTTCAGAATCGTTCGTTTGGGGAACGTTTGGGCTTGGCGTTTGTATTGTTTCTGACCCTTGGGCTTTTCGGTTGCGCAACGCAAAAGGGTAAGATTGTCGATCCGAATTCAAGCGACAGGGTGGGGAGTCATCGCGCCGGTTCTGAGATCTACGATCCGGCGGCTCAGGCGGCCGTAGCGGGGCTTTTAGAGCAAGCGGCGACTAAGCCTATCATGCCGGAGGACGTCGGCAAAACGGTCGCTCAGATTGCCGAAGACCGCGGAGTTCGTAAGATTTGTTTTGTCGGCGTGGAGAACGCCGGCGGCGAAGAAATGGGGGACTTGCGCGAGGATCTGACGGAAACGATCCGAACGATGATTACTCAGTCTGATCAGTTTGACGTTATTGATTCGCGCGTCGTCGCCGCGGGCTTACGTGAAACGGGCCTGCGCGTCGACGATCTTCTTTTACCGGATAAGCGCGAACATTTCGCCAACGCGCTTGGCGAGTTGAACGCCCCTTTCGATTACATTCTCTTTGCCAAAGTAACGACGTCGACCACGCGTGACAACGACGACTCTCAGGTCAAATACAATTTGACGCTTGACCTTGTCAACGTTCATACGAGCGCTTCAATTCGTGAAACGGTTGGTCTGAAAAAACACTATAACCGTTCGCTTCGGGCTAAGATTAAAGACGCTTTATGAAATAGCGTTTAAACTTCTGCTGTGAATTAACGCCGTTTCAACGCTTATCCGTTAAAACGGCGTTTTCGGTCTATAATGGAAACGCCAATAAAAAATACGGTCGCATCGGATATTGCAAGTCTGGGTTCATTTTCGCTTGCTCATTTTGTCGTAGATTTTTGCTGCGCGTTTTTACTCTTCCGACTTTATGCCGTCGGTTCCGTGTCTCACGACGACGTCGGCCTGTATTTTCTTATTTACAACGCGTTTGCTTTTGGGTTGGAATGCATTATAGGGGCTTTTTTCAACGCGAAGACAGCGCGAATTTGTTCCTGTTTGGGCTTTGTCTTACTGGCGTTTGGCTTGGGCTTGGGGGCCTATATTGAGCAGATAGTCGCTAAGTTGAATATGGCTTTTGCACAGTCTTCTTACGACGTCGGTTCTTTTGTTACCGGAGTAGGCGGCGCAAAAATAGAAAGGCTTTCGAGATATTCCCTTTATTCGTTTATCCTTGCAGGAATTGGCAACGCGTTCTTTCATGTCGGAGGGGGTATCGACGCGCTTTCTCGGAATATAGGGAAATATTGGCGCGGCGGCGTCTTTATTTCAACCGGCGGACTTGGAATCGGTCTTGGCGGACTGTTAGGACGCGAGAGGGAATTCGCGTTCGAATGGGGATTTTTCGGACTTGTTATATCAGCCGCGTGCGTTTGGTTTCTTGGTAGGTCAACCATAGTCGGCGAAAAGGTCGCAGGCGATCCGAAAGAAGGAGAAAGCGATCCTATGGTTCGGCGTTATATGCGTCTGTTTTACGATAACTGGCGAGTTATTCCACTTTTGGCGGCATTAGGAGTAGTCGGCGCGCGTTCATATGTCGGTTTTACCGCGCCTGATCTGTTCGCGGAACGTTCCAATTTGTCTTGGAATCCAATGATTCTTTGCTACGCCGCATTTGCCGGAAAATTTCTAGGAGGCTTTTGCGCCGATTTTTTAGGGCCCAGAAAAGTAGGCGCGGGGGCGCTTCTTTTCGCGATACCGGCTTTGTGCTGCTGCGACGACGCGAGTTTTTTTCTTTTCGGCGTTTTCCTTCTGAATATGACGACGGCCATTACGTTAACGACTGCAGCTCAAACCTGCGTGGGACGAGTTGGATTTGCGTTTGGTTTGACGACTCTGGCCCTTTTAGGCGGGTGTTTGGCGTACGAATTGACGGTAAACGTCTATTTAGACGCGTTTGGTCACGACGCCGTTAATGTTGCGCTCGGCGTCATTCTTGCCGTTTCCGCAATAGCCATTTGGGTATCTACGTGGAAGAAGGGAAAAACAGAAATTATTAAGTGATCCAACAGAAGACTCGTTGCTCCGTTTACTTTAGGTTCGTGATTTGTATAATATTCCATAATCGTTAAACGGGAGAACATTATGGAAAAATCTGGAAATGTAAATATGGACGGCGCCGACGGTTCTAACCGTTCAAAAAAAGACGGCGATATCTACGACTTCAACGCGTCTCTAAATCGGGAAGACGTTCACAAATCATTTCAGTATAGAACGTTCCGTTGTCCCGTTTGTCAAACGGAATTTTCAGTCGTTAAAGAAGACGTTGGCAAGAAGTTCGTTTGTCCTGACTGCGATACGGAAATAACCGTACCTGATTATTTAGATTTCGACTCTGTTTCGGACTACGAACGCCAATATTTTGACGAGAACAAACTAGAACGGGACAGACGGTTGTCACCACTGCGCAATCCCAATCGCGAAGGGATTGATCTCAATAGCGCGGACGTTTACTCGGTTGAGAACCAGGGCTCAGAAACTGCGAGTAAAGCCCGGCAAGAGACATATTATCCCGTTCGGTGCCGAGTTTGCGAGACTCTCATGCAAGCTCCCAGTTACATGCTGGGAAAATTGATTGTTTGTCCCGATTGCGGTACGGAAATGACCGTAACAGACGCGCTTAAAAAGCAAATAGCGACAACCGACGTCAAGTTTCAGCCTCGCGAGCGCGGCATATATGAAATTGGCGAAGTTCCAGAAGCTCCCAAGATTGCGTTTCAGGAAACAAACGGTCGAATCGTCATTATTGATCCCAAAGAAAAGACCGTCGCGCCGTCGGTCAAGCTGGATAAGAAAAAAAATGAGGCGCTGCCCGGGCCAGGCGAATTGGAATTTAATACGGGCGCCGCTGATTCTAAGGCAGAAGCTCTTTTAAAAGCGGAGCGACTTTTGAAGAGCGAAAAGTCAAGCAGAGCGGATAAGTTTTTCAAAAAATGGTCCGAAAAACGCCGAAAGCGTTTAGAAGAAGAGGAAGATTTAACAAAGTTACTTCCTGAGTTGGTATTGCGCCGAAAAAACGGGGCGATGGTTTGGACTTTGGCTTCGCCTCCTAAGAGACTGCCGCTGTTTAATAAAACATTCCAGGCGGCGCGTACAGAAGACCTTTGGACGCGTGCTTTTCTTTTTTGGGGCGTGTTTATACCGTTTGTTTATATAGTGGTTTCATGCCTTGCCAACGTGCTGTTTCCAGAATTGTTCTATAAACGGATGCGAACAACTTCCAGGTTTGCATCGCTTTTGATTTCGACCGTTTGCACCCCGATAACGGTGATTATCGGGGGATACTGCTCCCTGTTCTTTTGGTCTGTCTATAACGCCGGCAACTCAGGCGCAAAACGCGTGGTCGAATGGCGAAGCGAGGATTTTTTAGGTTTTCTTGGATATCTTTTTTGGGCGTTCATGCTTGTAACGGCGTCTGTAATGCCGGGCTTACTAGCTTCGATGGGACTGGAACACGATACGCATGGGGACGCGCTTATTTTGAAGGCGCTTTTAGCGGGCAGCTTTTGGTTGTTTTTTCCAATTTTTTGGTTAGGCTCAGCGCAGGCAAATTCTTTCTTTTGTCCGATGACGGCAAGCCTTTTTAGAAGTTTTTTCAGTAAATTTTTGATATGGATTCAGTTCTATTTCGCAACGTTGACAATAGTCGCCGTCCCGTTTGTTGTTTCCCATATAATAAACTTAAACATTGACGTTTTTTTCGTTCAGATAACGCTAAAAGCGATAATGTTTACAATCGCCGTTGTGTTCTACGGTTTGCTGCTGGGACGGCTTTCTTGGATTCTGGACGACGAACTTCGGAGTATGGACTTTGACGACTGACTTGACATGGCGTCCTAGCGGGAGTCGCTATCGGGCGCCTTGGAGGTTTCCGTTTTGAACTGTTTTCGGTAGAGGGCAAGAGTTTGAAGCGCTATTGCGAAGGATTCCTCGTCAGTTTCCGACGCTAAACTCAGGTCGTTTTGAGAATTAAAGAGTTGATCGACGAGCGCGCATAGTTCCGCGTTTGCTTTTTTCATTTTAGGCGCGTTTAGTTCGTCAGGGCTCGAAACAATTGTCAGCCAGCGCAACAGTCTGCCGTTAACATAGAGTTTCATATAGGGCGTTGTTAACTTCGTCTCGGAGTTGAAAAAAAGCGAGTCGCTCAATCCTGCGTCTCCGATGATATCCCAAACCCTTTTCTTAACGGAAATTAAAAAAGCTTCTGTTTTTTGCAGCATGGGGGCCAATTCCGGCGAATTGGCGTTAGAGCTTTGTTTAAGTCGAGCCAATAAATAGGTAAACGCCAAGAGTTTATCCGTAGAGGCCGCCGTGTTCCAATCGACGTTTCGTTGCGATTCTACTTCCAAAATTCTCTTTAACGACCAAACTTCGCCGAACTGATTAGTCCAAGTTTCATCCGGATTCTGAGAATAGTGCGCCAAGCCAATCGCAGCGACAGAAAGGTTGGCGTAGGAAGAACATGAATATTTTTCCCATTCGACCAAATCCTGAACGGTAAACGTGCTGTCGTCTATACGGAGTTCATAATTACGGTCTATTTTAGCAAAGGCTAACGTCGCCAGAAATTGCCCTCTCTGCGTCTGGAAACCGAAGCCCACCTCCGGCGCCGGCCTGTTGTCGATGACGCGCATGAGTCGTCTATTTGAACAGGGAAGGTTCCAACATAGAGCGCCAAGAGCGTAAATGGGCTTCATCTGAGCGTTGTTTTGTCCCCCGTTTGACTCGTCCGTATTGGGCGCTAGGAATGTTTCGTCCGCGCCGCCTATTAGAGAATAGCGCAGTAACCGTGCCGGAGTCGACCGTGTTATAGGAAACTGCGGTTGGGAGAACCTCTTTAACATCGCGTCGACGCGTTCTACAAATTCCGCGTCGTTGGCGGGAATTTGTAATTTCGGCAATTCTTTGGCTTTCGGCCCGTTCCCTTCGTTGAGAAAGGGAATATTGTCGTACTGTCCGCCGCCAAAGTTAAAGGATCCGGTTACGTCGCCGAGAATAACGTAGTTTGAACCGTCTGCCCCGGTAATATTGTTCGATTCGACGGGTTGCGGAACCGACGTAGTATAGATTGAATTCTGATCGATTGGAATGGGAGTTGAAAAGGAACCTTCAAAGGGCGCCGCGTTAAAGTCAAAGGCATTTCCGTTTTCAAACATTGGGGTTGCGAACGCGGGCGTCTCTGAAATGATTGGCGAACCGAATTGCGCGTCGTTATAAAAAGGCTCCGGAGTAAACGGAATCTGCGCGCTGACGCTTCTTCCCACAGATAAGCTTGAAAGAACAGTTAAAAAAAGGATAAGCGTCGTTTGGAACGCACGTTCTCCAAGCGTCTTTTGAATACTGTTGCGGCTCATGCTGTTTTGGTAGACCATTACCCGACTGTACTCCCTTACTGTTGCCGTATCCAAAGTCTATGGAGATGAAATGTGATCCGTTTGAGCCGTCTTTACCCTTTGCAAAAGGCAAACGCCCGATATGAGTATGTCGCCGCGCAGTACGTCTGTAAAACGCGGGAAAAGATTAGGCTTTTACGCGTCATATGACAGACAAACTTGCGACCGCAAACCAAAGCAAACTTATAATCATTTACGTCTTTTACGTCAAGACCTACAAAAAAAGGACGTCTGACGACGTCCTTTTCATTTCGTTTTTTTAGTATTGCGAAAAACTTCAATCATTCGGCCTTAGAAGGCATATGCCCCAAGTCGGCCATTAAGGCAAGCTCGCCCTGCGCCAACGTTCGTTTAACGTCGATGATTCTTTGATTCGAAGAACCCGTATATTTCAGTTTCCAATCGTGGAGACTTTGAACGAACGGACCGTCTACAATAACGTCGGACGCCTGAATTAACGCGTTCCAATCAGGATCGTTCGCGTCGACTAACTCTTCCCAACGGTAGCCCGTATAGGTAATCACGTTCAGATTGCGCTTCTTCAACTCCTTCGCGAGTTCAACGAGGGGCTTAGGCTGCATGAACGGATCGCCGCCGCTGAAAGTAACTCCGTCCAAAAGGGGATTGGAATCAATTTCCTTCAGAATTTCTTCCGTCGTTGTTTCGAATCCGCCTTTCGGATCGTGGGTCTGTGGATTATGGCAACCGGGACAAGCGCGCGGACACCCTTGTGTAAACAAGGCGTAGCGCATTCCGGGCCCGTCGACGATTGAATCGACAACGCGGCCCGCAATTCGAATTTTCATTCAACCGTTTCCTCTCGCCCTCAGTTTTCCTCGTGTTCATGATTGCACGAATCGCAATCGCATCCGGAAATCGTATGCTGAACGCGATCGCGAACCTCGGCGCGCTTAGCGTCGTTAAAACGGTCGAGGGTTCCGACGAGATAGCCGGTAATGCGGCGTACGCGTTCAAACGGCGCGTCGGGCGTTTCTTTGCGTCCGCACTTCGGACAAACGTCGCCGTTAATAACGCCGTAGAAACCGCACGCGGGATCAGAGTCAATCGGATGATTGATAGCGCCGTATCCAACGCCGGCCTTACGCATCGCGTGGACAACCTTTTCGAAAGCTTCGAGGTTCTGAGACGTGTCGCCGTCGAGCTCTACGTAGGTAATATGTCCGGCGTTGGTTAGCGCGTGGTAAGGAGCTTCCAGCTCGATCTTCTTCCAGCACGGAATGTTGTAATAGACCGGAACGTGGAAACTGTTGGTGTAGTATTCGCGATCGGTGATCCCTTCGATCGACCCGAAACGCTGGCGGTCTATACGGACAAAACGACCCGAAAGACCTTCGGCAGGCGTCGCCAAGAGCGAGAAGTTCAACTTCATCTGCTGGGCTTTTTTATCCAGATAGTTTCTCATGAAGGAGATGATATCCAGACCGAGATTCTGGGCCTTTTCGCTTTCGCCGTGATGAACGCCAATGAGCGCTTTCAGCGTTTCGGCAAGCCCGATAAAGCCTACGGACAGAGTTCCGTGTTTCAGAACCTCTCCGACGGTATCTTCCATTCCGAGCTTTTCGCTGTCGAGCCACACGCCCTGACCCATGAGGAAGGGGAAGTTCTTGACTTTCTTCGAGCACTGGATACGGAAGCGTTCGAGAAGCTGATCGACGCACAAATCCATCTTGCGTTCGAGTTCTTCAAAGAAGAAACCGACGTTGCCGTGCGAACGAAGGGCAATGCGCGGGAGATTGATCGAGGTGAAGCTCAAATTACCGCGAGAGTAGGTGATTTCACGAGTCGGATCATAGATGTTTCCAACTACGCGCGTACGGCACCCCATATAGGCAATTTCCGTTTCCGGATGGCCCGGCTTGTAGTATTGGAGATTGAACGGGGCGTCTTGGAACGCGAAATTCGGGAAGAGACGCTTGGCGCTGACGCGGCAGGCGAGTTTGAACAGGTCGTAGTTCGGTTCGCCCGGCGCGACGTTGATTCCTTCCTTAACGCGGAAGATGTGGATCGGGAAGATGGGCGTTTCGCCGGCGCCTAAGCCCGCCTCGTGCGCGAGGAGGACATTTTTGACGACGAGACGGCCTTCCGGAGAGACGTCCATACCGTAGTTGATCGAGGAGAAGGGCGTCTGGGCTCCGGCGCGACTGTGCATCGTATTGAGGTTGTGAACGAGCGCTTCCATCGCCTGATAGGTCGCGCGATCGGTCTCTTCGGTCGCCTGTTCGAGCGCTTCCGCTTGGATTTCGCTTACAAGCTTTTCGTCGAGTTTCTCAAATTTTTCCGCGTTGACGTGCGTGTTTATACGCTCGGCCAGACGTTCGACGATAGCCGCGTTTTCCGCTTTCAAGAATTCGTCATGATCTTGGAGACGGAGCGTAAGACCGGAATCAAGGAGTTCTTTGTGCAGCGCTTTGAGTTCGTCGACGACGAAGGACTCATGGCAACGGGTCAGGAACTGAATTCCCTTTACGACGTTGTTGAGGTAGCGTTTGCGGAACGTCTTGATAACGCCGGGAGCGAGACCGTAGTCAAAATTCACGATCGACTGACCGCCATGCTGGTCGTTTTGGTTCGACTGAATGGCGATGCACGCGAGAGCCGCGTAGGACTGAATGTCGTTCGGTTCGCGCAGAACGCCGTGCCCGGTGCTGAATCCGCCTTTGAACAGACGAAGCAGATCGATCTGGCAACAAGTCGTCGTCATCGAATAGAAGTCGAGATCGTGGATATGGATGTCGCCGTCGAGATGAGCATGCGAATGTTCCGGCTTGAGCAACGACTTGTGGAAGAATTCCTTGGCCCCTTCCGACCCGTACTTCAGCATCTGGCCCATAGCCGTATCGCCGTTGACGTTCGCATTTTCGCGCTTGACGTCGCTCGATTTGGCTTCTTTGAAGGTGATGTCTTCAAAGGTCTTCATTAGGCGCGTATTGACTTCGCGAACGCGAGTGCGTTCCGCGCGGTACGCCATATAACTGCGCGCCGTGCGAATGTGCCCGTTCTCAATAAGAGCCGCCTCGACGAAGTCCTGAACGTCTTCGACTTCCGGTTCAACGATTCCCTGATCGATGATTTGACGCGTCACTTTGTCGGCGAGCGTAGAAATATACTCTTCCGATTGGGGCTGCCCGGTCGCAATAAAGGCCTTTTGAATGGCCGCGCCGATTTTGGCAGGAACAAACGGAGCGCGACGGCCGTCGCGTTTTACAATGTAGCTAATGGAATCGGTACGTTCGCTGGGGAAGTTGGTTTTAATCATCTTATCGGGAACCTGAGTCATTATGTATGTTGGACAAAATGAGTGAGGATAATTACGTTAGCTAGGCGTTGGGAGACTGCGATTTCATCTTTTCAAAATCGAGATACATCATACTCGCTTGAACGCCTGTGTTGTTTTGGTATTTACCGCTCTTGTAAGGGACGTATTCGCCTTTGATCGTATGGTAGTAGATCTGGCAAATCTCGACGAACGGGTAAATCAAAATCGGTTGGATGCAGTGAAGCTCCAACGTCCAGTAACCTTTAAATCCGACGTCGCCGAACCCGGCGGTAATGTGAATCGAGAGACCGAGTCGACCCACAGACGACCGTCCTTCGAGCATGGGAACAAGCGTCTTGGTTTCCGTGAATTCCACAGTGCGACCCAGATAGACGCGACCGGGTTCCAAAAGAAAACCCGTTTCGGGGATCTTGAGCGTGTGGTACGGATTTGCCTTCTTCATGTCGATTTGCATATCGTCATAAACCAACAGCTCGTCGTGGAGCCGCAGGTTATAGCTGTTGGGATTGAGCAAACCGCGATCAAAAGGCGTTATGACAATATTGCCGTTGGCAATCTCGTTTTCTATTTCAATTCCGGAGAGGATCATCTCGTTCCCTTTGCTTGGGCAATTGTGTTATCTTGTAACGGTAAGGCCCGTCAAGCCGACCAACATTTGCGGGAATTGAGGAATGTTTCCTAACCCAGAATTGTTGCTGCCTCGAATCGGCATGCGAGTAAGGCTCGATTATACCAGTTATGCCGATTATTGCGGTTAAAACGTTCGCTTTTTACTGCTTTTCCGTCCTTGCCGGCTTAGCTTTTCGCAGGAGCGTTTGGTTGCAGATTAGCCGAAAACTCACGTTTCAACCTTTGCAACGACTGTTGGGGATAGTCCGAAGGAATCGACTTAGTGAATACATATAGGGTT
>CADACS010000048.1:0-25467 GCA_902786505.1 uncultured Planctomycetota bacterium
TAATCCGCGCCGTCCCTCTGTCGACGGCCGAAGACAGAAACGCCGCGCCTTGGAACCGTCTGGATCCAAGGCGCGGCGTGTTTTTGCGTTCAAGACGTTTGTCCGTCCGCCGTTCGGCCGGCGCGGTCAAACGGCGTTCGAATCTCCGCTTTGCGATTCTTCCGTATCTTGCAGAACGGCTCCCTTCTCCGTTCCGACTTCCGCCTGAGCTTCGGCCGGCGCGGATTCGGCGTTCTGTTCGCCGCCCTGTTCCAGAGTCTCTTTGCTTTTTTCCGGACGGTTCGATTCCATAATAATCGGAATCTTTTCGACTTCGGGATCCTCGTGAATTCCAATGAACTCAACGGCGGCGCCGAGCTGAACGCGCACGGTCGGGCCCCCCTCCGCAGACGCGTATTTTTCCGGATTCGAAAATCGAAGCGAAAGCGAGCCCGCCGTCTGAATATAGGCCGCCAGCTTCTCGGAAATACGCGGTTCCGTCTCGCCAAAGTCCGGCGCTTCGTCTGTTACGAGCATAACGCTCGCGCCCATGTAATTATGAGGGAAAAGCAAAACGCAGCGCGAGCGTTCGGGCATGGCGAAGAGCTGGTCGAGCGCGTCGCAGTCGGCCAGGCGCCGCGCGACGATGCAGTAGGCGTTCTCGTCGATGCGAAGCCGTCTGCCCCACGCGAGCGCTTTGGCGTCCCAAATCGTCGGAACGTCTTTGTGTTTGAGCATGTCGCGAACGCGCGGCGCATAGGAATTCTCGCACAGAACGCACCCTGTCGACGGCTGAGGAATATGCTTTAAACCAAACGCGGCGCGAGCGTAAGAAATGAGCTGAACGCGGTTGCGGCCCGTAAAGGAGCGCATCTTTTCGCGATCGAGCGTACCCTCGCGTTCCATATCGGTTCGCGCAAGCGTTTTCGCGGTCAGAGGACGGAGCAGTTTGCCGTTGAGACCCGACTCGCGGGAAATGAGCGAAAGCTGATGCTGTTTCTGACTGTTCGGACGCTGACCGGATATTTCGCCCGTCGCTACGAAATCGGCGCCTATCTCCTCCATGAGCTTTTTAGCCTCGCGGCACATAGCCGTTCGGCAGTCCAAACACGGATTGACATTCGAGCCGTACCCCCACTTCGGGTGCGCGACCATCTGCATGTATTCTTCGCCAAAAGAACGGACGACCAGCTCGATTCCGATCTCCTCGGCCGCTTTCCGCGATTCCTCGGAACAGTCGTGAAACGGCGTTATCATGTTGAGCCCGACGACTTCAACTCCCTGCGATTTCAAGAGGCATGCCGCTAAGATGCTGTCCAGACCGCCTGAAAAAAGAACGATTGCTTTCATTACTGGAAATACTACCTCCGCATTAAGGCGTGTGTGAAGTACTACCCGGTTCCCAACACGCTGAAACGGTACTGATTATAGCGAAAACCCGACGTCGGACAAGCGTCGGACGCGGAGCGCGGGGGCAAAGTATAGAAAGAAGAAGCGCGCCAAGAAACAAAAAAAGCCGCCCTGAGGCGACGCCAAAAAAAGAAAAGCCAGCGGGGAGAATCGAACTCCCAACCTTAGCATTACGAATGCTACGCTCTGCCAGTTGAGCTACGCGGGCGTTTAGCGCCTCCTAAAAGGCAACTACTGTGATTCTAACGTTAGAATCAGTTCCGTCAAGGGGCGAAATACAAACGCGCGGAATTTTTTGTGAAAAGACGCGCGCGGTAAGGCGTTCGAATTCATGCCCCTTAAACCCGAAAACAGCGGCCCGTCAGTAGACGTGAAACGCGAATACCGCCAAGACGAGCGCAAATTGGAGCGCCACGGCGACGCCGACGGCGGGCCGGCTCGCGACCCTCGCGACATACGCCCAAAAAGCGTCGTACGTCAGCGCCAGCGCCAGAACGGGCTCGGCGTTTTGCCGGACGCGCGCTTCGGCCTCGATCGGATCGTCAAATTCGGGATCGTCGACGAGCACGGTCGACGAATGAACGCGACGGTTCGTTTGCGATTTATCATTTTTTGCGCGCAGCGACCGTTCCAGCGCGACGAGGCCGAAGAAACACGCGGCGACAAAGATTAAAACGCAAAAGGCGCCGAGCGACCCAAAGGCGTGCGACGCGCTCACCGACTGCCCGACCGTCCAAACAAAGATCGCGAAAACGCCGAAGACGAACCGCGTCATGCAATGCTGGACGCCGCCAAGCGTTACGTTGACGCAGTAGGCGAGAAACATCGCCGAGCACAGGGCCGCGAGCGCGCGCGGGGCCGCAATATGGCCAAATCGCTCGAGCGCGCCTTCGCTCAGCATCGCCGACCAATACTGCGGAAAGGACGCGCAGCCAAGCGCGCACGCGGCGATAAAGAGCGCCGCGCCGCGAACGGGCGCAATATTGAAATTCGCGCCGAACCAATAGAACACGACCGAAAGCGCGACGGCGACGAGAACCCACGATTCCCGCTGAGTCCAAAGCGAAAGTTCCGTGCACAGAACCCAGACGGAAAGCGTAAAGTACACGGCCGCGACGCTCGCGCTCTTGCGACGCCACGCCCAATATTCCCCAAGCGCGCAAAAGACGATCGTAATTTGCGCGTCGACTCCGCTCAGATCGGTAACGATCCAATAGAGCATAATCAAGCTGGCGCAATAGTGCAGCGCGCGGGAACGCTGGGTCGCCGCGAGAATAAAAGCGCCGACGGTCCAGAACCCCGCGATCGAAGGAAAAGCGTCGGCGATAAGCGTGGCAAGCCAGTCGCTCGCGCCCAAATCGGTCGGCGCGTTCTGGGAAAGGAGCGCAAGCGAAACGCCAAACAGGAGCGTCCCAAAGATGCAGAACAGTTTCGAAAGGGGCGGATTCCCCGCGCGGCTCGCAAGGTAGGAAACGGCGTACGTGCACGCGAGCGCGAACACGAGTACGATACAGCGAATCGACGGGAGGAACTCGTTCCAACGATTGCGCGTCAGAGCAAAAACACCCGCCATGATCGCCAGATAACCGAGCGCGCCAAGCGCGGCCGTCGCCCAAAGACCGCGGCGCGCCGACTCATACGCGGCATGATTCGCGTCGGAATCGACGCGCCGATAATCGGACGCGCCGTTCGAGTAAAATTCGTCGAGGATATCTTCTTGCTTTTCGGACATGGCAGAATCCGTTTTTCTCTGTTAAGGGAGGCGTAAAACGCGTGTGTTTTCGCAAGTCGCGTCGCAGATCCGGAACGCGAGGGAGCCGATTAACGCCGGCTTTCCGCGACGTTCCTTCCAACATTTAGACGAAATGCAAAAACCGCGCGTTCGAAAGAAGAGACGCGCGGCTTATATTTTATCAGAAACCTAAGAGAAGTCCAATACTCCCCTCGTTCAACGTTTGGTACTTGTTGACGAGGCAATCGTAATCGGCGGAGACGGAGAGAGTCCCCTTGAGCGAAAGGCGCAAACCGATTCCGCCCCAGAAGAGGTCGCTGCCCGCGCCGGTCCCGTGAAAATACGGCTGGGACATGGAAACCGTGCCGGGAACGCGGCCGTAGCAGAAACTCTGAATCGATTCGGTCCGTTTGCGCAGCTGAGTAATCCACGCCATGCGCCCTTCGAGCGTAAACGCGTCAAGCCCCGCAAGATTCAGAACGACGCGCGAACCGAGCGTCATAAGGCAGGAATTGTAGCTCCGTTTGCCCGCGTACTGCGCAAGCGTGGCCGTGTTGAAATTGCCGTGCTTGAGGTTTGTATACTGGTACGAGCCAAACGGTTTAAGAACGAACATGCCGAGCGTCGCCATCTCGTAGCCCGTCTCAAAGAAACCGGTCGACTGATAGCCGCCGATAAAGGAACGGCCGTAAGCGCCCGACCTGTCGCGCGCGGTATAGCCGTCGTCGCCATAGACGCCAAGCGCCGTCATATAGAAACCGCCCGCGTTCAGATAAGCCGCCAAGCCTACCCCGTCGTCTTCCTGCTGGACGGTGCGGCTGAAATATCCCATGCGATTCCGGTGGTAGTTGTAATATGCGGAAATAGTCGCCGCGCCAATCGGGACGTTTATGCCGACGAACGCGCCTGAGTTGTTCTCTTTGACTCTGCCGTTCCAACCGGCAGGGCTGATATGCCCGCTCCCGAAATACCCGTTCCCCCAAAACTGGATCGTCTTGAGCGTCGGAAGATTGACCGAGCCGCGGATAACGACGTCCTGAGACGCGTAGACGGACGAGCCGCCGTATACGACGCGCGACTCCTCTTTCGGCCTGAACGTTTCAAAACCCTCGGCAAACGCGTCGGCCGCGTCGCTGTTTTCAAGCGTCGAGAACGACGGATCGACAAACTCCTCGAAAGGAATATTCTCGAAGCCGCAAGAAACGCCGGATTCGTCGACGCGCGGCTCCGTATCCGAACCGTCTGCGAAAAACGGCGCGCCGTCGCTAAGATACTCGGCAAAAAGCCCTAACCGCGGTTGAGGCTCGACGCCGTCTATTTTCTGAGAAAAAAGAGACTCGGCGGCAAACGCGGACGAAACGAGCAGCGCCTCCGTCAAAACAAGAGCAGTCAGACAAGAGAGGACGCGCCGGGCAAGCCGATAACCGCGCGCGCCGAAAAAGCGCCGCGAGTCAATGGGTAACAAGCGCATGAAAAGCCTCCGTGGAATCGCCTCCAAACGCGCGCGAAGGGCGCAGGGCGAACAAAAAAATCCCTGTCGATCCGTTTTTTACCGGGTCGCCAAGCTTCTTCTCTCGGCGCGCCGTCATAAAAAAAGACCAACGTCTCCCGTTATAATCGTCAAAACTGCTACAAAACTTAAATTAAACATTTATTTTTTTAGTATCGACGTTTGAAAAAATTAAAGAATTCGGTATAATACAAAAACTATACTCCGAATTCTCTCGAGTCGTTGGCTCGCGCGAATCGGTCTGTTCGAAACCGCCGACGCGACAGCGCCCGCTTTTGCGCCGCGGTTCCCTTTTTGGGCAAATAGGAAAAACCCAAGCGCTCGCACGCCGCAAAGCGGCGTCGAAAAGGGGCGCGCAAACATTATAGTCCTGTACAGGATAGATTATTCCAATGGCAAAAAACAATCCCTTTAGTATGTTCCGCCGCAACCAAAAGGCATGGATGGCGGGGCTGACCCTCTTTACGATGTTTTCGTTCATCGCGCTGGGCTCGATGCTGCAGTGCGTTGGGCAGCACGACCAAGGAGGCGGACCTCGCTTTGTCGGTCAAGTGGCGAAAACGAATAGTTTCGGGACGCTCGATTACAACGGTTTCCTCTCGCTGCGTCAGGATATGCTGCGTTTTGAGTCGTTTCTGAACTACCTCGCGTCGGCCGCGCAGGAACTCAACGCAATGCCTGCGGAAGAACTCTCCTCGTTACGCATTCAAATTAACTTCGCGGCGAACGACGCCGAAGCGCTCGTGAACCGCTGGCTCGTCTGCGAATTTGCCGCAAAAGAAAAGCTCGGCGCCGACGACAGAGCGGTCGTCGATTACCTCTCCATGCTCACGCGCTACGTTCGCTACGACCAGACGGGCGGCGGCGAAGTCGCGCGTTTCGGTTCCGACGTGCTCCTTGCCGCGGAACGCAACGCCGGTCTGAACGACTCCACGCTCAGCGATCTCATTAAATCGCAAATCGCGTACGAACGCATGCTCCGCAAGTACGACGGCCGCCGCTTCACGCCCTTCTATGCGCAGATGGGTCTGGCGCAAGTCGGATACGGGCACGGCGTCGTTCAGGCGTCCCCCGCGCAGAAGCTCGAAGCGTTCTCCGCGCTCAACCGCATGGCGAAGGCGAAAGTCGCCGTCTTTAAGGCGGAGAATTTCGTCGATAAGGCGACGGCCCCGACCGACGAAGAAGCCAAAGCGTTCTACGAACGCTATCGGGATATCGTCGCGCGCGCCAATTCGAAGACCCCCGGTTTCACGCAGCCTCAGTTGCTCGCGCTTGAAATCGTTCGCGCCGATATTACCGACGAAATCCTCGACGCGATCTCCGAAGAAGACGTAAAGGCGTACTACGAAGCGCATAAAGAAGATTTCCGCCGCCCCAAGTCCCCGCAGCCTCCCGTTGCTGAAGAGGAAGAAGCGCCCGCTCAGGAAACCGTCTCGTTAGGCGACGACAGCGCCGCCCTCAACGCCATTCCGGAAGACGCGCTTGGAAACATCGGCGAAGAAGCCCCGGCCGAAGCGCCCGCCGCGGAAACTCCGGCGGAAGCCCCGGCCGAGGAACCTGCCGCCGAGCAGCCGGCCGAAGAACCCGCCGCGGAAGCGCCCGCCGAAGGAGCTGCGAACTATCAGAAGGCCGACCTTATGCTCGTAGCCTACGCACGGGAAGCCGCGCAGGAAGATCCGCAAGCTCCGGCCGAGGAACCCGCCGCCGAACAGCCAGCTGAAGAGCCTGCCGCGGAAGCTCCGGCTGAGGAACCCGCCGCCGAGCAGCCGGCCGAAGAGCCTGCCGCGGAAACTCCGGCCGAGGAACCCGCTTCCGAAGAGCCCGCCGCGGTTGAAGATCCCGATTTCTTCTCCCTCGACGTCGTTGAAGGCATGATACGCCGCCGTATCGCCGCCGAACGCATCGAGGCGAAAATGGCGGAATTGAACAAGAGCCTGCAAGCGCAGTATCGCGCGCAGACCGTTGAAAACAACGCCAACGCCGCGAACGTCGATATGCAGGCGTTTGCCGAAGAAAATAAATTCCAGTATCACATGACGAGCTCGGCCGACGCTTCCGGCGCCGCCGCTCCGATCCTCGTCGCGCAAGAGATGGCGGCCGCAGCCGACCTGCTCCCCGCCGACGAACTGGATAAGATCTACAGCTCCGCGCCGCTCCCGTACGCGCCGCAGCGCGTCGGAAGTTACGACGCGTCCAACGTCGTTCAGACTTGGAACATTCCCAGTTCCTTCTACGTCTATCGCGTTCTGGAGTCGAAACAGCAGACCCGTCTCGACTACGAAGATCAGGAAACTGGCGCCGTTAACGAAGAAACGAAAGCGAAAGTAGTCGACGCGTGGAAGCTGCAGCAGGCGGCGAAGTTCGCTAAGGAAGCCGCGGAAGCGTTCGCTGAAAAAGCGAAGGCCGACGGCGCCGATTTCGACGCGCTCGCCGCAGAAGCCGGCGCGGAAGTCGTCGAAACGGAAAAATTCTCTTGGTTCCGGTCCGCGTTCGGCCAGTACGGCGAATACGCGCAGCCCGCGGAAATTCGCGAAGTCGGCGTCGAAGTTGGCAAAGCGGCCCGCGATAATAAGGGCGTCGTTGGAGCCGACTGGGACTTCTACGAAACCGTCTTCGGTCTCGAACAGGGTCAAATCGGCGTTTGCATGAACGGAAGCGAAGATCGCGCGTTTGCCGTCTGCGTTACGGAAATCGATCCGGAAGATAAGATTCGCGAAGAATTCAAATCTATCGGGAACGATCAGGCGACCGCGTACGTGCAAATGTGGCTCAACCGCCGAACGGGCGATCTCTATCACGAAGCTTTCATTAAGCAGCTTCAGGATCGCGCCGGATTTGAATGGCTTTGGATTCCGCGCATCGAAGCCGAACGCTGACATTAAGCCGTAATTACGTTACGGCTCGCTGAAAAAAGAGGCGTTGGGATCGACACGATTTCAACGTCTCTTTTTTATTTTCAACTCCTCTTGTCTCCTATTTGCTTGGCATACCGGATTATGGAATCACGACCGCGGCTGACTCGCCGTCAACTCGTCCGCGTATATCGCGAAGCGCTCGCCGCGCGGCACGATCCGCGCTTTCAGGGGAAATCCCGACGGGCGGTCGCCCTCTTTGCCGTCGCGAACAGCATGAATTGGTTTGTTCGCGCGATCAGACATTTTCTATTGGTATGCCGGCATAAATTCTGGGTCTTCGTCTACTGCGCGTACTCCGGGCACGTCTGGCGCGGTCTGGCTCACGACTGGTCGAAATATTCGCCGTCGGAATTTTTCGAGTCGGTTCGGTACTTCAACGGCCGCCGATCGCCCGTCGGACTCTGCCGGGAGCTCAACGGCTACTCGTACGCGTGGCTGCGTCACAAAGGCCGAAACCGACATCATTTTGAATTTTGGACCGATCTTGTCGACGGAAATACAGACTCTTCCTGCCATAACGGTCAGTGGTTCTCCATTCCGATGCCGTTCGAATACGCGCTCGAATCGGTCTGCGACACAATCGCGGCCTCGCGCGCGTACAACGGGGCAAATTTCAGTTACGACGTTCTCTATCGGTGGTGGCTCCGCCGTTCTCAGTTCGCGCTGAATATGCACCCGGAGACGCGCCGTTTCGTCGACGCTATGTATCGCGAGATGCACGACGACGGAAACTGCTCGGCGCTCAGAAGGGCGAAGGAAATCTTTGACCGCGAAACGAAAGACGTCTAGAAAAATTAGAAAAAGTTTGGGTTTCCGTTCGGTTACGGGCTCAAACTCCGCATCGATTTCCGCCGCATTATAAGAAAGGGAGCCATGACGCGTATCAGCCTTACGTTTCGATTCTTACTGACGTCGTTAACGCTGGCGTCAGCCTTCTGTCTGTCCGTCTCGCCCTGTTCAAGTCAAGACGCGTCCAAAATCGACGCGGCATACCTAGGCTGCTGGCAATTTGACGGTTCCGATCAGAACGCGGCGCTGAAAAACGCCGCGCGTCCGGAATTCTCCCCCTCGGCGTCTAAGCCCATCGAGCTCGTCGAAGGCGTCTTTGGCTCGGCGGCCGACCTTTCGGGCGTTTACCAAATTGCGCTGCCGACCGAATTCGTCCCCAAAGATCTTGAGCAGATTTCTTTTTCCGCGTGGGTCCGGCCCCGCAATCTTAGCGGATATCGGGAAATTATGCGAAAAGAAGATCAGGATCGGCGGTTCCTTTTCTCCTTCCAGAACGACGGAACGATTCTGTCGCTCGGTCTGAACGTGGGCGGATACGCCGAGTGCGACACGCCTATCTCGACTCTTGACTTCCTCGACGGAACCTGGCGCTTTGTCGCCGCGACGTTCGACGGCGCTTGCTATCGCGTTTACGTCGACGGAAAAGAAGTCCAAACGCTTGAACGGAGCGGCAAGCCGGACGTCGGAACTCAGGCGCCCGTCATGATCGGTTCCAGCGGCGGAACGGGCGAATTTTTCGAAGGTTCCGTCGACGACCTTCGCGTCGCTTCGCGCGCGTTTACGGCCGAAGAAATCGCGGCGCAGTACGAG
The DNA here is from genome assembly GCA_902786505.1 of uncultured Planctomycetota bacterium. GTDB lineage: Bacteria > Planctomycetota > Planctomycetia > Pirellulales > Thermoguttaceae > RUG369. The sequence continues at coordinate 9,146 of CADACS010000048.1, forward strand.
GCGGGCCGCGCGGAACTCGTAAAAAAGGAAGAACAGGCGACTGAGTTCGTTAAGTCGTTCTACGATAAAAAGGATTCGTTCGTCGACGCGCTGTGCGCCGCGCGGCAGAAGATCGCCTCCGATCCTGCGATTCGCGAGCAATTCAACGCGACGGCTAAAGGCGTTATATCGAAACTCTTACGCGACGATTATCCCTACGAATCCGCGTTCTTTGCCGAACGGTTCCAAATGAGCGTCGGCGAATATATTGCGACGGCCAACGCCAGCCGCGCGCGGGAAGAAGCGACGCGCGCGCGCGATCTCTACACGGAATACCTCCCGCTTGTCAAAGAACAGTGGGAACATCTGTCGCCGGAAGAAACCGCGCGCTGGAAACACGTGCAGGAAGTCGCGAAACAACTTGACGCGGCGATTATCGAACCGGATAAAGTCAGCGAAGAAGACTGGCTGCGATTTGCGTTTGAAACGTTAAAAGAAGTTCAAGACCGCCCGCGTCTTCGTGAAGCGGTCGCGCCCTATTCGCGTCCGGAAACGCCGCCGGTCGTCGATCTCACTTTGGAAGAAGAGCGCGCCCAACTTGAAAAAGAATGGCTGTTCCAGTGCGACGGAGCGCCGACGCTCGAACGTGTAAAGTTCGAACTCGGACGCGTCGAAACGCTCATAGAAGAGTACGAAGAAGACGCCGAATTTGACGCCGAAAAAGAAGAACTGGCGAAACTTCGCGCGCAAGTCGAAGCCTACGCCGCGGAACCCGCGCGCAGCGCCATGTCCGACCTCGCGCGCGTGTCCGACCTGTACTTCAAAGCGCGAACTCTTAAACGCGCCGTCTTTATGCGCAATCCGGCGCTCGACTTCGATTCGATTCTCTACGTCGACTCGCCCTATCCGCAAGGGAGCGAATGGGCGCACGAAACGCGGCATCGGCTCGGCTATATGGCCGCGCCCGGCGGACGGCTCATGACGCGCAAAGGACTCCGTCCGAGCGGCAAGCAGACGGAACTCGCGCCCGCGGACCCGCTCAGCGGATCTTTCTGGCGTCCCGACCTTTCCTACGACGCCAAGAAGGTTCTTTTCTCGTTCAAACCGCATAACGAAAAATCGTTCCATATCTACGAGATCGGAATCGACGGAACGGGTTTGCGCCAGCTCACGGGCGGCAGATTCGACGACGTCGATCCCATTTACCTGCCCGACGGCCAGCATTTTGTCTTTTCAACGACGCGCGGCTACACGTACGTCCGCTGCATGCCGCCGACTAACGCGTTTGTCCTCGCGCGCATGAAGCTCGATTCGTCGGACCTTTACATCATTTCGCGCAATAACGAGCCCGACTATCTTCCCTCAGTCCTCTCGGACGGCCGCGTTCTTTTCAGCCGTTGGGAATACACGGACAAGCCGCTCTGGCGCTGCGTCAGTCTCTGGACTATGAATCCGGACGGAACGCAAACGCAAGTCCTTTGGGGCAATCAGACGGTCTGGCCCGACCTCCCGAAAGACGCGCGCCAAATTCCGAACAGCTCGCGCGTCATGTTCACCGGAAGCGCGCATCATAACTGGTTTTCCGGTTCGATCGGTATCGTCGATCCGACCAAGGGACTCAACTTCCCCGACGGACTCACAAAAGTAACCGCCGACGTCGTATGGCCCGAATGCGGCAACGGTCCCGTCGATCCGATCGAGTCGCCCGAATACCGTCCGGCGGGCAAATACGCGGCCTACGATTCGCCCTATCCGCTCACGGAACGCGATTTTCTCGTCTCGGCGCAGCGCAACGGGAAGTACGTCCTTTTGCTCATGAACGTCGACGGCGACCGCGAGCTCGTTTGCGAAGGCGTCCATAACGTGTTCTACGCGCAGCCGATTCGCGAGCGGCCCGTCCCGCCCACGATCGTCGACCGCGTTAAATGGCCTACTTGGGAAGAGCGCGCCAACCCGGCGCCCGGCGTTATCTACAGCAACGACGTCTACGACGGCGCCCCGGAAGAACTGCGCGGCAAGGCGAAATACCTGCGCATTCTGAACATCGAGCCGAAAACCTATACCCTTTGGAACGACCGGCCGTATATCTCGACGGGCCCCGCCGTCTCCATGGTGCAGTCGGAAGGCGTCAAACGCATCCTCGGAACCGTGCCCATTGAAGAAGACGGCAGCGTGTCGTTCTACGCCCCGTCCGGCGTCGCGCTTCACTTCCAGCTGCTCGACGAGAATCACAAGTGCCTGCAGACAATGCGTTCGTTTACCGGCGTCATGCCCGGCGAGCGCCGCGGTTGTACCGGTTGTCACGAATCGCAAGTGGCGACGCCGGGTCCTCAAACGCGTTCGATCGCCGCGCTGCGCGAACCGTCGACGATTCAACCTCCGCCGTGGGACGATATTTCCGTGAGCTACGAACGTTACGTTCAGCCGACGCTCGACAAACATTGCGGTAAATGCCACGAAGGAGACGGCGAAGCGCGCGAAGTATTCGATACGACGCTCCGGCCCGGATTTATTCACTTCAAAGAGCCGTACATTACGCTCATCGGCAATCCGAGTTGGGCCGCGCCGCCGAAAAACTACCGTTCCGGCAGCCGGACCGCTTGGGCGGGCCCGACGGAAAACGAACTCCCCGAGGCGCCTCCGGGATTCGGTATCGCCGACACAATCCAAGTTGAAGCGTATACCACGACCGACCCGGCGGGATACGCCACGCCCAAACCGATGGAGAAGCTTTCGTACGCAAGTCGGCTTATTAACAAATATTGCGTTAAAGAGCACTACGGAGTAGAACTTGATCCCGTTGAAATGCTGCGCATGATCGTATGGGTCGACGCGATGTGCCCGTATATGGGCACGGACGACGTCCGGAATCTTCCGGATCCGGTCTTCCAAGGGAGCGACTGGCTCTCGGTTAAGCCGCGCCTGAAGACGGCGCCGGTCGTCCGGCGGCCCGGTCCGTTCGATCCGTTCGGCATAAAAGACGACGCCTACGACGAGCCAGACGACGAATGCATCTACGCTAATCCGGCGATTCAGGCGTTGACGGACGCGAACGCCAACAGGCGGTAATTCTTTGTAAATTCAAAGGAAAGAAGACTTAAATTGGAAGAAGTTACACGGTGGTATAAAGACGGCCTCCGATTCGGATGCCGGCAGTGCGGAGGATGCTGCGGCGGCGCGCCGGGGTTCGTATGGGTAACCAACGAGGAAATCGGCGCGATGGCAAAAGAGCTGGGAATGTCGACCGCGACGTTTACCGACGCCTTTGTGCGCCTCGTTAGAGGCCGTAAAAAGAGCCTCAAGGAACACGCAAACGGCGACTGCGTCCTGCTCAATCCGACGACAAAAAGATGCATGGTCTATCAGTCGCGGCCGACGCAATGCCGCACGTGGCCCTTCTGGGAATCGAATTTAGACCGTCCGTCCTCGTGGAAGCGCGCCGCGAAGGGATGCAAGGGGTGCGATAATCCCGAAGGTAAACTTTATACCCTCGAAGAGATTGAAGAAGAACGCGCCAAGACGTTTTGAGCGCCTTGACTTTCTGGAAACTCGACGTATCATTCCAATCTACTGCGCTCCGCCGAACGCGGCGGAGCGGCGTTTTGTTCAACAGGCAACGCTCGGGTTCGCCCCCGCGTTGTACGGACGTTTCCCACGCGAACCGTACAGTTTCCCTCACCGCGCCTTAAAACATACTCCGATGTTTTCAGATAATCTCCGGAAATTTATACTCAAACCCAGCGAAACGACTCCAATAGGCGAGCTGTTTTTCAGCTGGCTTTTGAGATACGTCCTTCTTGCGCTCATTCTTTCCTTTATCGCGTCCTTCTTCATGGAAACGCTCGCGGTCAGAAAAGAATTTCATCAGCTCGCGGACGCCAAAATCGACGAAGGCGTCAATCAATGGCTCGCCGCTCAGCGAACTAAGAATAAATTGATTGAGGCGCACACGGAATACCTCCGATCAACAGAAAACGCAATCGCCGAAATTATCCGTTTAAATCCGGATATCTTAAAAGCGGACTATGAAAAGAGCGACGCTCAGGAAGAAGGACTTGGCGAGCTTGCCAAACGGCTCCAAATCGCAGAGATAAACGTATCCGACGGAAACGGGTATATTATCGCCGCATACCCGTCGAACTCGCTGGGCGTCTCTTTCAAAGAGGGGAACAAGCATCTCAAGGAATTCATGCGGCTGTTGGATCCCAACGACGCCCCTCCTATCATTATTCAGCCTGTCCGAGAAAGCTTCAGCGAACCGGGGGCATATCTGCTCTACGCCGGTATAAAGCGAACCGACGCGCCTGGATTCATCCAAATCGGCGTGCCGGGCGAATGGATCCGCAGATACATGGGCTTGAGCTCCGTTACCAATTTCGTTACCACGAACATGGGCAACGGGTTCTTTGGCATCTTTAAGAACGGCAGACTCATTACGGAATTCAACGGCTTGGAAAAACTTCCGTTAGAAGATCTCGACTTAGAAGATACGGAAACAACGGAGAAAATTGAGTCCGTCTTTTTAAACGGGCGTCTCTGTCTAATTCACGCGGAACTAAAGAGACTGTACCAGGACCCCTCTTACGGACTAACTGACGACGACAAGCTGCTCGTTGACGATCTGCTTGGCGACGAGCTCGCCGCCGAAACGGGCGAACATAAAGAAGAGGAAAAGGAAGAGAAAAAAGAAGTCGAAGAGGAAGACGCGGGCGGGAGCGAAGACGACAGTCAGTTTATCTTTATCGCCGCCATGCCCCAAACAGAGCTCTTTAAGTCAAGAAGACTCATGTTTGCGTGCCTCATCGTCGTGAATTTTTTCGTTCTTCTCATAACCTTTTTGATGCTGTCCTACTTCATCAAAAGGTTTATCGTTTCGAGCGTCTACAAGATAAACCGTTCGCTGAAGAAAATAACCAACGGCAATCTTGAAGAGAAGGTTAACGTAAAGACGTCGAAAGAATTCACCGATCTGTCCAACGGCGTCAATACGACGGTCGGCGCGTTAAAGTCGGCTATGGACGAAGTGAAACGCCGCGTAGAAGAGGAACTCCGGCTCGCCCAAAAGATTCAGGAAGCGGCGCTGCCCGACTTGACGAGCCGCTATTCGCGCGAAAAGTGCTTCGACGTTTACGCGGTCAACCGTCCGATGCATCTAGTCGGCGGCGATATGTACGACTTCTTCTACCTCGACGAAAAACGGCTCGTTTTTTACGTCGCAGACGTATCGGGCCACGGAGTCGCCGCGTCCCTCTTTATGATGAAGACGATGGCGCTCGTTAAAAATCTCGCCCTTTCCGGGATCAGTCTGGCGGACGTTGTTACCGCGACAAACCGCTTCCTTGCGGAAAACAACACAACGATGTTCGTCACGGGCTTTTTCTGCGAATTTGATATCTCAACAGGGCAAATGACGTACGTGAACGCGGGCCACAATCCTCCGTTCATACGGCGCAACGAAGGTACGTTCATGCCGATCAAGCCGCATATCAATCTCATTCTCGGCGTCACGGCCAACTTAACGTACGAAAGCGCGACGATGCAGCTTGATCCCGGCGACGAATTCATGCTCTATACCGACGGAATCACCGAGGCCACCGCGGAAAATATCGGCTGTTTTGAGGCGTCGCGCGCCTTGGAAACGCTAAACTCAGTTCCGCAAAACAAATCCGCAAAAGAGACGACGCAGGAGCTACTCGACGCGGTCGACCGCTTCACCGGAAACGCCGAGCCTTCCGACGACGAAACCGTATTGTTCTTTAAAATGAAGAAATACGGAAAGTTGCGCGAATTTGCAGAATGTCAGGCGACCCGCTGACAACCGGGTCTCCGTTTCATAGAAAGCCGCGTCTAAACAGATCGGCGTGAACGTAAAAAAGGGGAACCGGCCTCGCTTGGCCGATTCCCCTTAAACGTTATCTCCCGACGCGGAAAAAGATTGCCGTTCGATTAATCGCGGCGCGATTTCTTTTCAGCGATCTCTTCCCACTTGTCCCGCTTCTTGGGGAGTTTCTTCATACGGATATTGACCCACTGGCAAATCGTATTCGTAACGCCAAACGATTCAAACACAAGCAGATCGTTGCCCTGCTTTTCCGTCTGAATCGCGACGAGCGGGCAGGAGCGGTCTTCCATAGGCGTGCTTTCGTCGGCAACCTTGCCGCCCACCTTCTGCTGGATAGTCTTCGCGTCCTTAAACTTCTCTTCGTTCATTTTGCCGACGAAAACAAGATAGCCCATCGTCGCGCCTTTAATACGTTTATGAACGCTTTCAAGGGAGCTGAGCGCGTTGTATTTTCCGGCGTCGTCGGACGCGTCGGGCGAGAGGAGCGCGATTCCTACTATGTTCTGTTTGACTTCGTCTTTGGAGTTCCAGTCGTTCATAGCCCAGGCGGCGGCAAGCGCGGCGCCGAATCCGGAACCGACGAGAACCGTCTTTCTCATATTGCAATACTTGTTGTTATGCAAGTATTTCAAAAACATTCCGAACCAAGCTTGATAATCCTGATAAATCAGTTTATCAACGTTCGGCATGGCGTTCGGACCGCCGCGGCCGTTCTGACCGCCCTGCGGAAAACCGCCCTGCGGGAAGCCGCCTTGCGGGAAACCGCCCTGCGGAAACTGCGCGACGACGCTCGAACTGACGTCGAAGAAGCCCATATTGCCCGGATTGACCATCTCTTCCTGACCGCCCTGATTCGGCATGGCGTCCGGATCCTGATTCTCCAAGTTGGGCTGTTCTTGATTCGGCGCGGGCTGCTGAGGATTCTGACCGTCTTGACGCTGCGCGTTTTGGTCGCCGCCGCCGTTGGGCGCGGGGAACGCCTGGCCGCGTAGATTCGGAATGAGCACGCCGAATCCCTGCGAGGCGAGCTGCTGCGCCAACGCGTTGAAATCTTCCGGTTTTCCATTGAGGTCGTTGAGGAGGACGACGACCGGCGTCGATTCGTTCGCTCTGCCCTTATAGTAGACGCCGCCGATTCCGTTCATAACGAAATCGCGCTGATTGAGTTGGATCGGGGTCGTCGGCGACGCGGCCTTAATCGCGTCGTCGAAACTGACGGTTCGCCCTTCGCCTCTATTTCCGCCTCGCTCGCCGCCTCTTCCGTTCGCCACGTCCCCTTCTCGAGGCTGGCGCTCCGACTGCGCGTTGGGCGCGTTGCGGCGATCTTGGCCGCCGCGCGCGTCGCGATTCGAGCCGCGGTCGCCGCCGGGACGGTTTCCGCCGGAGCGGTTATCCTGCATGCCCGGACGGCGGCCCCCAGGGGGCTGACCGAACGCCGGACCGTCGAAAGAAAAAGCGCATAACGCGATAAGGACGAGCGCTAATCCTCCATTTACCAAGCGTTTGCTCAAACGCTTTCGATTCGCGTAAAAAGAAACGTCCATAGAAAACCTCGACCTCAGAAGGAAAACATGCGGGCGGCGCCGACCCCGGCGCGCTCCGCGAAAAAAACCAATTCACAACAGGCGCGCCGACGGTCAGGGCGGCGCGCTTGGAACAAAACGGAGAGCGAACGCTCAGTCGCGCACGGCAAGCCGTATCGTTTTGCCGCGAACGAACGACTTGGAATCAAGTTCCGCGACCGCCGCGTCAAGAGCTTCGCTGGACGCTTCGTGCGTCAGAATAATGAGCGACGTGCAGTCGTCGCTGGACGACGCTTTTGTCGGCTGAAGCATCGATTCAATCGAGATGCTGTGCGCGGCGAGCGCGGCCGCCACCTGCGCCATAACGCCGACGCGATCTTCGATCGTCATGCGCAAATAAGCGCGGCCGCAGATTTTTTTGGCGTCCATAACGTCGACGCCGGGGCGTTCGGCGCTCCACAGACGCAGCGAATCAAACGTGATTCGCGTTCGGCCGAGCGCCGTGTCGATCACGTCGCTGCACACGGCAGACGCGGTCGGACGGCGGCCTGCGCCCCAGCCTTGATAAAATACGGAATCGACAAAGTCGCCGACGACCTCCGCCCCGTTGACCGCGTCGGTTACCTTCGCGAGCGCGCTCGTTTCAGGAATGAGCGTCGGACAAACTTGAAGCACGAGCCCTTCGCTCGACCGCTCCGCGATCGCAAGCAGACGAATGCGACGGCCAAGCTCTTTGGCGAACTTCACGTCGACGGCGTCGACAACGTCGACCCCAACGCGGGAAATCTGTTTCCAGTCGACCTTCGCCCCAAACGCGAGCTGCGCGAGAATGGCCAGTTTCTGCGTGGAATCCGAACCGTTGACGTCGAGCGTCGGATCCGCTTCGGCGTATCCGCGTTTCTGAGCCTCTTTGAGCACGTCGGCGTACGCGGAACCGTCTTCTTCCATCTTCGAGAGAATAAAGTTGCACGTTCCGTTAACGATCGCTTTAATCGAGTTTATCGTATTCGCCTGAAGGGACGTCTGAATCGACGAAAGGAGCGGAATACCGCCGCATACGGACGCTTCAAAAGCGATCGTGCGGCCCAATTCGCGCGCTTTGTCAAAGAGCTCGGGACCGCAATTGGCAATGAGCGCCTTATTGGCGGTCACAATATCTTTCCCGGACTGTAGGGCGCGCAGCACAAAGGAACGCGCGGGCTCGATTCCGCCGATAAGTTCGACGACGATCGAGATCTCGGGATTATCCATAATCTGCGACAAATCGTCGGTCAAAACGCCGTCGGGAACTGCGACGCCGCGATCGGACGTCAAGTCTTTATCGCAAATCTTTACAAGCTCGATCCGCTTGCCGGTCGCCGCGGCTATTTGGTCGGCTTTATTGATGAGAATATCCGCAACGCCGCCCCCAATCGTTCCAAAACCGAGCAGCCCTACTTTAACTGAATCCATTGAAATTCCTTATCTCTCGCCCCGTCCGGAGTCTGTTCCCTTGGCAATAAGGAAGACGCCGAGTTAAGACGAAGCGCTCCTGTGAAAATTAACAAGAAGGCGATCGCTCGACTTCTTGACCCTAGCGATTTCTAAGGTATCATCATAAGCGAACGGCGCAGCCGCGTCGGTTATTATAACAAAAAGTCGCATATAGACGATATGGGAACCTTTTAAAAAATCGCGTTTTCCATGAAAAAAATCGTCGCTTTACGCCGCGTGTTCCGCGAAAGGTTTTCTCGTGTCAACTTCTCCGCAAGCGTCTCCAAATTCCCCTTCTCAGTTCGTCTGCCTTACCTGCCAGCGCGGCGCGGAACCCGCAATGAAAAAGGAGCTCGCAAAACGCCGACCGAATTACCGGCTGTCCTATTCCCGAGGCGGATTTGTTACCTTTAAGCTCCCGGAAAACGAATCGCTCGAAAAACGGCTCGCGATTAATACGAGTACGTTAAGGCTCGTATTCGCCAGAAGTTGCGTCCATTCGCTCGGCTCCGTTCTGAAAAAAGACGCGCTCGCGCCGGACGGCTCGTTCGACGCGCGGCTCGCGGCGGAACGCGTCTGGCGGCTCGCGCAAACGGAATTCGGGCCCGACTCCCAAAGCGCGCGGGAAGCGCAACGCGCCGGACGGACGCCCGAAAAGATCGCGAGAATCCACGTCTTCGAAAGGGATAAATTTAACGTCGGCGTTCGGGGATTCGAGCCCGGCCTCACGCCCGCGGCCTACGCCGTCCACCGCGCGGTCTACGAGGCCGCGCCGGAAGAATTTCTCGCCCAGTTCGGGCCGAACGCCGACCGGCTCGACGCGCCCGGCGAGCCCGGCGAAATCTGTCTCGACGTCGCCGTCGTCGAAGAGGACGAATGGCGCGTCGGCATGCATCGCGTCTCCGACGTTCATTCGCGCTATCCCGGCGGGCTGTTTCCGCTCGAACTTCCGACCGACGCGGCGTCGCGCGCGTTTCTGAAATTCGAGGAAGGGCTCCGGTGGGCGGATTTCCCGATCGGGGTCGGATCCCGGTGCGTCGACGTCGGATCCGCGCCCGGCGGCGGGTCGCAGGCGCTCCTGGCGCGCGGCGCCGAAGTGCTCGGCGTCGATCCAGCGGAGATGGATCCGAGAGTCCTCGCCAATCCGAACTTTACGCATCTGCGCGGCAAAGTCAGTCAGCTCAAGCGCAAACTCTTTCGGAAATCGCGCTGGTTCATCACCGATATGAACGTCGCGCCGAAGTACACGCTCGACGCGCTCGAAGAACTCGTCGCGCGCGACGATATCGCGGCAAGAGGGCTCCTCTTTACGCTTAAGTTTTTCGAATGGAACCTTGCGGACAATATCCCGGAGTATATCAGCCGGATTAAAAGCTGGGGCTTCAATCACGTCAAAGCGCGCCAGCTGCAGTTCAACCGCCAAGAGATTATGATAGCCGCGCTCAAAAAACCTTTTGTGCGCTAGTCCGCCTCGGCAAAAGGCGTCGGTTTTCCGACCGTCGTCCGGAGCCGGCGTTCCCGAAGAACCGCGCTGGGCGAGCGCGCTTTCACAGATTCCCGGCCGTCCCCGGGCGGCGTTTCCGCAAAAAGAACTAAAATTAGCGCGCCCCTGTCGAAATTTTAAGGAAAAGGGTTATAATGAGAAAACCAAACCGCGTTTGCCGACGGCGCAAGCGCGGCGCGAACTCGGCGGCGCCAGTTTGGCCGCCGGGATACAAGAACGCTTGGAGAGATATTGGATCGTTTTGATGTTTTCGAGTCAGATGAAGATTTTTTCCGGCACCGCAAATCGCCCCCTCTTCGAAAAGATTTGCAACTACCTTGATCACCCCATGGGGCAAATGACCGTTGAGAAGTTCCCCGATGGCGAATCTTTCTGCCGAATTGAAGAGGACGTGCGCGGTAAAGACGTATACGTCGTTCAGCCGACTTGCCGGCCGGTAAACGACACGCTCATGGAACTCCTCGTCATGATCGACGCGATCCGCCGCGCGAGCGCCGCGAGAATTACCGCCGTCGTGCCCTACTTCGGATACGCGCGTCAAGACCGCAAAGACGAAGGGCGCGTCCCGATCTCCGCGAAGCTCGCCGCGAATCTTCTTGAATGCGCCGGAGCGAGCCGCGTTATCGCGCTCGACCTGCACTCCGCGCAAATTCAAGGCTTCTTCGACATTCCGCTCGACCATCTTTCCGCCTCGCCCGTTCTCGACGAATACATCAATTCGCTCGGATACGACCCGTCCGAAGTCGTCGTCGTAAGCCCCGACGCCGGAAGTATTAAACGCGCGACTAAGCACGTCGCCGCGCTCGGCGGCAGCTTGGCGATCATCGACAAGCGCCGCAAGAGCGGTTCCGAAGTCGAGCAGGCGCACCTTATCGGCGGCCCGATCGAAGGGCGCGTGGCGTTCCTCTTCGACGACATGATCAGTACGGGCGGATCGATCTGCGGCGCCGCGAAAGTCGTTAAGGAAATGGGCGCGCGGAAAGTCTATGTCGCCGCCTCGCACGGTATTCTCTGCGGCGACGCAATTAAGCTGCTCGAGGAATCCCCGATTGAGGAGGTCGTCCTCTCCGACACGATTCCGCTTCTGCCCCAGCACAACCTGTCAAAGATACGCGTGCTGTCCGTCGCTCCGATCCTCGGCGAGACGATCAAACGAATTCACATGAACGAGTCCGTAAGCGAGATGTTCCGAACCTTGAACCTCTCTTCCGGCCAATACCAGTAATAGAAATAATCGCCGCTTTTTCCGATACGGCGACAGTTTAATACAAGCGAAGACGATCGGCGGAATTTTCTTTTCTTCCGATCGTTTTCGCGTAAAATACGCAAGCCGCGCTCCGACGAGCCGGCGCGCAATGGACTTAGGAACTCTTTCGATGACTTTCGAATCTCAGAATTCAGGCGTTTTTCCCGTTACCCGTCTCCGTCGCCTCCGCTATCATCCCGGCGTTCGCCGGCTGACGCGCGATACGATCCTTTCGCCCGACCGGTTTATTATTCCGCTCTTCGTCAGGCCCGGCAAAGGGATACGAACGCCCATCGAGGCGATGCCCGGCCAATTCCAACTCTCGCTCGACGAACTCGTTAAGGAAGTTAAAGAGATCGAAAAGCTCGGCGTCGGCGGCGTTATGCTCTTTGGAATTCCGGAAGTCAAAGACGCCGTCGGAAGCGACGCAATGAGCGACGACGGAATTATCGCGCAGGCGATTCGCGCCATTAAAGACGTCGTCGGGCCGGAATTCCTCGTTATTTCCGACGTCTGCTTCTGTGAGTACACCGACCACGGTCATTGCGGCGTTATGAAGAAATGCGGAAAAGCGGACGACGCGTGGGACGTCGACAACGACGCGACGCTCGCGAATCTCATGAAGCAGACGCTCGTCCAAGCGCGCGCCGGCGTCGATATGGTCGCGCCAAGCGGCATGATGGACGGCATGATCGCCGCAATTCGCAAAGGATTCGACGAAAACGGTTTCGAGCGCCTGCCCATTATGAGTTATTCCGCGAAATACGCGAGCGCGTTCTACGGCCCGTTCCGCGAAGCCGCCGAAAGCGCCCCGAAATACGGCGACCGAAGGTCCTATCAGATGGCGCCCGACTCCGCGCCAGGTCAGGCGATGCGCGAGATCGCGCTCGACGTCGAAGAAGGCGCCGATATCATTATGGTCAAGCCGGCGCTCCCCTATCTCGACGTCGTTCGCATGGCGAAAGATCAGTTCCCCGGTCTGCCCCTTGCCGCGTATAACGTTTCCGGCGAATACAGTATGACAAAAGCGGCCGCCATGAACGGCTGGATCGACGAAAAACGCGTCGTTCTCGAAACGCTTACTTCTATTCAGCGCGCCGGCGCTACGATCATTATCACCTACTGGGCAAAAGACGTCGCGCAGTGGCTTGCCTGATCCGCGCGTTATGTCCCTTTCACTTTTTTGGAGAAGGTTTATGCGACTTCTACCTTATTTGATTTCCGCGTCGGCCGTGGCGCTGTGCGCCTTTTTCGCCGATTTCGCGGCCGCGGCCGAACCGGAAACTATTAATATCGGCTCGCAGCGCGAACTCTTTATCGACGGCTATCTCGTCGATTCGCTTGATTCGGCCGAAATACTCATGCATCGGCCCGAACGCAAAAATGTCGTCGTAACGTTCGATAAACCGTGGGAAAAAGACGGCGAAGGGTACGCGACGCTCCTGAAGATCGATTCTAAATACCTCATGTTCTATCGCGCGTGGGGAGTCGCGCCCGGAACGCCTATGTATTTCGCCGTTCTCGAAAGTGAAAACGGCGTCGAATGGACGCGTCCGGAACTCGGGATTCGCGAATACGGCGGCGACAAGCGCAACAATATCATTCTGGACGAAGTCGTGCCCGGCTCGAAACTGGGCACCCACGACTTTACGCCGTTCCTCGATCTGAAGCCGGGCGTCCCCGCGGACGAAAAATACAAGGCGATCGGATTCGGATGGTATCACGACGGCGGCAAAGGCGAGCATGGGCTTTACGCGTGGAAATCGCCCGACGCGATCCACTGGACGCTCATTCAGAACGACCCCGTCTATACCGACGGAAAATTTGACACGCAGAATATCGCGTTCTGGTCGGCGAAAGAACAGAAATACGTCCTGTACTACCGCGAGTTCGTCAACGACGTGCGCGTCGTTATGCGCGCCGTTTCAGACGACTTCGTTCACTGGACAAACGAAGGTCAGATTCAGTTCCCGCCGGGGCAAGGGCCAAGCCTGCGCGAGCAGTTCTATACGAATCAGATTCAGCCGTACTACCGCGCGCCTCATATCTATGTCGGCTTGCCGACGCGATACGTCGACAACGGCATGACCGCGTCGACGCCCCTCCTGCCCGACTGGGATCTGCGCCAAGAGCGCATGAAGCTCTTTAAAGGCGGCGAACGGCTCGGCACGGCGACGACCGACGTTCTCTTCATTTCCAGCCGCGACGGCGTCCATTTTACCCGTTCGGACGAGCCCTTTATTACCCCCGGTCTGCACACGTCCAAAAACTGGTTCTACGGCGATAATTATCTCGCGTGGAACATAATTGAAACGCTCTCTCCGGAAGACGACTCGCCGAACGAGCTCTCTTTCTACAATATCGAAGCGGCCGACGGGAACGGCGGCACGCGTATTCGACGTTACGCGCTGCGCATCGACGGATTTGCCTCGATACACGCGAAGGCGAATCAGGGCTATATGACGACGAAGCCGCTGACGTTTGAGGGCAAGGAACTCTCGATCAACTTCGCGACGTCTTCGAACGGGCTCATTTTCGTCGAAGTTCTTGACGAAAACGGCTATGTCGTTCCGGGCTTCTCGAAACTCGAATGCGATCCGATCTACGGCGATTCGCTCGACCGCCGCGTTACGTGGAAAGGATCTGCCGACATGTCGAAACTTCAGGGCAAACCGATCAGACTCCGGTTCTCCCTCGTCGAAGCCGACCTGTATTCGATTAAGTGGGAATGACGTCCTCCGGCGTTTATAACGTCGACTGAAAAAAGACGCCCGCGTCGGTCAACCAACCGACGCGGGCGTTTTTCTTTCTCATACGTTCCTGCAATCAGACGCAGACGTCCGGAAAGTCCGTCGCCTTCCGCGTCAAACGCTCGGCTGTTTTTCATCTGCCGCGGCCGACGCGGCGGCGCTCTCCGCAACCTCCCGACGATAAGAGTTTAGGCGGAACAGCTGCGCGAGAATAATCCCGGTAAACATACACCCGAACGTGTACGACGCGCAAAACAGAGCCGCTTCCGGCTGATTCTGAAAGAACTTCATCGCGAGCGCGGTCCCCAAGCCCGCGTTCTGCATGCCGACCTCGATCGTCAGCGCGCGCCGCATGCCGGAATCAAGACCGATCGCTTTGCCCCCGAAATAGCCCGCGCAGTATCCGAGAAGATTGAGCGTTATCATGGCGCCTATCATGCGCGGCGTGAGCTGCGAAACTTTGCCCGCGTTCGCCGCCACTACCGAAGAAATAATCCAAATAATAACGATATTTGCGACGATCTCCGCAAACCGCTGCGAACCCTTCTCCCAAAAGCGGAATTTACGCGAAAGAACAAAGCCTATCACGGTCGGCGCGACGACCGTCTCCAAAAGGTTCAGCATGATATCGCCAACGGGAAGCGACGACTGACGGCCGAGAAAAATATAGAGCGTTATCGGCACGACGATAGGCGAAAGGAGCGTCGCCGACGTCGTCAGGCCCACGGAATAACTCACGTTTCCGCGCGCGGTCAACGTTAAAACGTTCGACGCCATAGCCCCCGGCACGCAGCCCGCCAGCATGACGCCCGCAAACGCCGCGCCTTCCAAACGAAGCGCCGACGCCACGCAATACGCCAAAAGAGGCATTGAAATATATTGAATCGCCGTTCCCTCAAGCGTCGTATACCAGCGTTTCGCGACCGCCTTGACTTCTTCGTACGGCAAAAGGGATCCGACCGCGAGCATCGTAACGGCGATCATGCCGCTCATTACGTCGCCGCGAAGGTCTTTGTCTTTAATAAAAAAAGGATTGAATACGTCAGCCCCAAAAAGCTGTTCCCAGTAGAACGCCAACGCGCAAACTAAAACGAGCCAAAGAAGCAGGTACTTCGATAAAATTCGCTTGAACATTGTGTGTTCCACTTCAATAAAAAAACGCCCACGCGCAAAAACGCGTCGGCGTTCTTTTGGGGTTAATCAAACAGAACGTTGAACGCAGGAAGCGCTCAACTCGCTTGGAAGCTCAGTCGCGAGGACGGAAAGAAGATCCGTTCATACCTACGTAAGAGACGCGGTCTTCAGGATGCCACAGAGGCAGACCCTTACGGACGCGTTCAGCCAAGACTTGCACCTTCGCGGGCGAACCAGCGGGCGCGTCGGTCGGACAGAATTCATCGGTGACGCTGGGAACAAACTCTTCGTCGTGCCCAGTTTCCATAATCTCGTCAAAAACGTTGTGATACTTCGGTTCGGAGATTTCAGCTCCGAACCCCTCATTCCTTTTCTCTTCCATTTCATACTCCTTTCTACCGTAAAGGCGAGGGAAAACTGCGCGCTTCGTTTCGTTGGCGACAACTCAACTCCGCGCCGGGCGCCGATCATGCCAAAGGCACGGTCGATAAAAAACGCGAACAACTCAGACGGCGAATCGGAACTTAATCAGTTCCGCGAACGTCGAACGCTCTCAAAGGACTTGGAAGCCCAAATCGCCGAGCGGGTTTAAAAATTATAAAAGTGAGACGCCCGAGAGTCAAGAAAGTTATCGACAATCCATAGATTTTTTTAAAAAAATTAAGATTTTTTTTGTTAAAACCGTCATTTGCGACTTTCAACCCCCTTTACAGAGCGCAAAAAGGCGATACAGTTTACAATCCTTCGCAATACTGTGGAGTTTCACCCCTCCGTCTACCGTTCCAGGCGCCCCTTGTCAGACGCTCTTTTCGCCTCAAGCGCCTCCAGATCTTTTTGCAGCGTTTTCCGCAGCCGCACGTCAAACGGATTG
>CADACS010000048.1:25474-31600 GCA_902786505.1 uncultured Planctomycetota bacterium
ACGGATTGGCGGTCAATTTTGAGAAGAGCATCTTCTGACTTCGATAAAGCCCCGATCTTCCCGACGTCATATAGCTTACGCCGCATACAACCGCAAAAACAAGCGTGTTTTCCGCGCCAAAAAGCTCTATACTCAATACGAGAGCGGTAAGCGGGCAATTCGTCGATCCGCAAAATACCGCGATCATTCCCAGCGCCGCCCCCTGGGAAGACGCCAAGCCAAGATAAGGCCCGAACGAACAGCCGAACGTCGCGCCAACGGCAAGCGCCGGCACGATTTCGCCCCCCTTAAATCCCGCGCCGAGCGTTATTGCCGTAAAGAGTATTTTCAGCGCGAAATCCCAAGGGAGCGCTTTGCCGTCGAGCGCCGCTTGAATATTGGCCAAACCTGTTCCGTTATAGGCGTTTGTGCCAAGAATGAACGTGGCGGCGACGACGCACGAACCGCCGAAAAACACGCGCCAGTAATCGTTTGGAAAACGTCGTATGAACGACTGCGTCGTACGGCGGATCGCCGAACAGAAGAGAATACAGACCAAGCCGCTGCACAGTCCTAACGCAATAGCGCGTAAAAACAGACCTATCGAAACGTTCGCGAAGGGGGGCAGATTATAACTGAACGGAGGAAAGCCCATCGACGACGTAAACGCGGCCCCGATCGACGCGGAAATAAGAGACGGCAAAAACGCGGGATAGTAAACGACCCCGACGCACGCTATTTCCAAAGCCAAGACGGCGGCGGTAACCGGCGTGCCGAAAACGGCGGCAAATCCGCCGCTCATACCGCACAAAATCGCGATGTGCAGCGAATTGCCTTTCAGCCGAAAGAGCCGGCCCGCGCCTAGACCGACGCCGCCCCCCAACTGCAAAGCCGCGCCCTCGCGGCCGGCCGAACCGCCGAACAGCTGCGTTATGACCGATCCTATAAAGATCGACGGAACGAGCCAAAGGGACGGTTTTTCGTCCGCCGTAAGGGATTCGACGACCTGATTCGTGCCCGCGTCGACGGAAAGTTTTGTCGATTTATATAGCGCGACGATCGCCAAGCCGCCGAAAGGCAGGAGAAAGAGCGCGCGAAACGAACCGGTTGACGCGCCCGCCGCCTCGCTCGCGAGAAAAAAACCGCTCGCCCAGCGCATCGCAAACTGAAACGCGACCCCGACAAGCCCCGCGATTATTCCAATGAGCGCGGAAAAAAAGAGCTGGCGAACGAGAACGAAAAAATAGCGCTCGGCGTTTTTCATACGCGCGCCGTTGCGCCGAAGAGTTCCAAGCGCCGACTTCAACGGCGTGTCTTCGACGTCGTCAAAAGGCCGGGAAATCGCGCCGGCGTCGAGTTCCGAAAGGGATTCAGAGTCGCTCCACGCGGAATCAAGCCCCGATTGCCGAAGAAAACGGCTTAACTTAGGCGATCGGCGCGACAGAGAACGCCGCCGTGGCTTATCGGCAGAAGATTTGTTTCCACGTTTGCTCGCCATAACGCCCTCCGCCCTAAAAACGCGCGGAAAAGTCCCGATTTTAAGGGGCGGCTAAATCGAGATTCCAGTCGAACAGTGTTAAAACGAGCGGATATTTTATAAATTTTTAACAGTTTATCAAGAGACGCCATTACTGTGAAAGCATTAATTTCCGTGTTTTTTAAAAATTTTTTTTAAAAAAGTGTGAAAAAAGAGCGCTATTTTACAGAAATTCGCTCTTAGGACTTGTTTTTCCGAGAGCGTAAAAATACAATTAAAGCAGAAAGGGGCGCCGGCTGTTTTTCAACCGGCGCGGAGGGGCGAAACGCGCGACGCCACGCCGTCCCGACTGTACGACCTGCGGACGTCCGCAGACCATGTTCGAAAAGGAAGCCGAAATGCTTACGAAAAAAGCAATCGTAGACAAAACGATCACCTTTAAAAACGAAGAACGCGTTCCCATTTGGGTCGACGGTCCGAGCATCGGTCCGAGCGACGTTCTGACTTACGACCTTTCCCTTCCCGATCCGAACGACCCCAGGAAGAGCGAATGGGGATTCAAACGCGCGCGCGCCGCCGACGGCAACTGGATCGTGCCCAAAGAGGGAACGCTGACGGCGTGGGACCAAGTCGACGCCTTCCGCCTCCCGGAACACGACTTCCAACGCCGTTTCAGGAGCATTCTCGCCGCCGCAAAAGTCGGGGGCGACCGCTATCGGCTCGCAAGTTTCGGGCTAAGCGGCTACTCGATCTATTCCGCGATTCGCGGCGCCAATCTGTGCTACGACGACTGCCTGCGCGATTTCGACCGTTTCACCGAATTCTTTGAAAAGATTGTTGAATTTGAAACGTCCATGTTCGACACAATCGCGCGAAAAGGATTCCACGGCGTCGAATTTTGCGACGACTGGGGCCCGCGCTCGGTCTCGCGCATTACGCTCTCGCTGTGGAACGTGCTCTTCCGCAAGCATTACATGGCGCAGATTCAGCACGCCAAAGAGCTCGGTCTGCACGTCTGGTTCAGCGTAACGCAAAACTGCTACGAGTTCTTTAACGATCTCGTCGATATCGGCGTCGACGTGCTTCGCGTCGAAGATCCCGAACACATGGAAGTCGCGGCCGTCGGACGAAGGCTTCGGGGCAAGGCGTGTTTCGCCACGCGCGTCGACCGGCTTTACGACCCGTCAAGCATGGACGTCACGGTCGAACAGATTCGCAATATGCGCGAATGTCTTGGCCTTCCTACCGGAGGTTTCATCGCGACGGTTGGGGCGGACGTTCCCCTTGAAACGGTCAAAAAGATCGCTGAAGCGGTACGGCTTTCAAACGGCTGAACCTAACTCCTCCTTTTCGCCGAATCAAATTCCGGTTACACGCGCGGCGCCGATAGAAGCGCCGCGCGTTTCTATATAAAAACGGCGCTTTTTTCGCTCTCTACGCCTTGACGAAATTACGCTTTCCAGTAGAATGTCGTTTCCGATGGACTTTTGTCGGCGTTTCGTCGTTCCGTCTGCGCTCGGTCGGCGCGAGAAAGAACGCAAACGCCGTTAGCCGATACGGCTGGCGCGGTCTTTTCCAAACACGGAAAAGCAACGTCGCGCCGGAGTTACCAAAAACAATAGAGAGAAGTTGTCAAAAACTAAACAAGAGAGTTTCAATGCCGACAATTAACCAATTGGTGCGTAAAAACCGCAAACAACAACACAGCAAAACTGGCACCCCGGTCCTCGAAGGCTGCTCGCAAAAGCGCGGCGTCTGCCTCTTGGTCCGTACCATGCCGCCGAAAAAACCTAATTCGGCTCTTCGTAAGATTACCCGTGTTCGCCTCTCGAACAACAAGGAAGTCACCGTCTACATTCCGGGCGAAGGCCACAAGCTTCAGGAACACAGCATCGTCCTCATTCGCGGCGGCCGCGTTCGCGACCTCCCGGGCGTTCGTTACCAAGTCGTCCGCGGCACGCTCGACGCCACCGGCGTTGACAACCGCAAGCAGGCCAGAAGCCGCTACGGCGCCAAAAAGAACGCCGTCCTCACCAAGAAACGCTGATTCGTTTTTTCAAACGCGTTTCCGTTTGTTTTTAACAGTATAGAGTTGGGGACGCGCCCAAACCGCGCGCCGCGCGATTGCAGGATCCCCAAACCGCCGAAACGCAAAGCGAATCGGCAAACGTCAGGACTCAGGCTTTTATTATGCCGACCGCTTGCGCGAGCTTTTCGCGCAGGATCGCTCAACCGAACTTTTGAGCGCAAAGCCTGTTCCAAATACATTTTGATTAACACGTGAAATCCGACGAGATATTATTTCGTCGGCAACGTCGCCCCTGAGGAGACGGAGTAACGTCTGCGCCGAATAGATTCGGCGCGGTCTCTCTCGACGACACGGCGCTTTCGGATTTCAAAGAAGATACCAAAAGAAAGACTATTACGATGAGTCGTATTACCGCTAGTAAGAAGCAACTGAAAGGCGATCCCGTCTACAACGATCTGCTCGTTAGCAAATTCACCAACTGCCTGATGTGGGACGGCAAAAAGAACGCCGCCCGCAAGATCGTCTACGACGCTCTTGATATTCTCGCCAAAAAGGTTCCCGACGTTTCCCCGCTCGAAGTCTTCACGACCGCGCTCGAAAACGTCAAGCCGGCGATCGAAGTTCGTTCGAAGCGCGTCGGCGGCGCCTCCTATCAGGTTCCTATGCCGGTCAAGCAGAATCGCGCTCAGTCCCTGTGCATCCGCTGGGTACTCATGGCCGTCCGCGACAAGAAGGGCCAGCCGACCGCTCAGAAACTCGCGTCCGAACTTTTCGACGCGTACAACAAGCAGGGCGTCGCTTATACCAAGCGTGAAAACGTCCACCGCATGGCCGAAGCGAACAAGGCGTTCGCGCACTTCGCCAACTGAGCATGACTGCCGCGATAATCGCGGCAAAGCCTGAAAGAACAAGAGCCGCGTTCCAAGTTCAATTGGAGCGCGGCTCTTCTTTTTTCTATCCTCCGGGCCAGACCGCCGTTATTCCGCGGGCGAATCCGCGGGTTCGGCTTCTTCCACAGCGTCGGGGGCGGATTCCGATTCGACAGTCTCGTCCTTCGGCTCCGAAGACTCGACCGTCGGAGCCGCCGGTTCGGTCTCCTGTTCCGCAGATTCGGCTTCCGCGGATTCAGGCTCGGATTCGCCGGCGCCGGCGTCCGGTTCCGCAGACTCCGTTTCCGCCGCCAACGGTTCGGGCGCGGGCTCGGCGATTTCGCCGTTCTCGTTCCCCAAACTTGGCGCGGCCCCCAACTCGTCGGGCGGATTCGGAGTCGAACCGTCAGACGCGTCTTTCAGCAGCTCTTGCGCCCACTTCTTACTTCCGTAGAGCGAAAAGGCGGCGCGGCGCATTAAGCGCGCGCGATCGGGGTCTTTTTCCTCGATCGACTCGATATACCGCAAACGGTCGTTCAGAACTTCCCTTTCGGCCTGCTCGTGCCTTTTAATTTCTTCCTGAAGCTCGGCAAGCTGACGTTTGGCAAGCAGCACAAACTTATCGTTCGGCGTCAGCGCGGCGTGATTCTGCCCGTTCCAAGTTTCCCACGGATTCTTAGTCTTATCTTTTGCGGCGCGGCCCTTCTTCGCGTCGGTCGACTCGGCGTTCGGTGTTTCCGAAGGTTCTTCCTCGGCCGGCGGATCGATAGATTTAATATCGAAATTGTTCTGATTAAACAGGATAATAAAGGCGCGCAGCTTCTCGGCGCCTTCGTTAAGGTCTGTCAGAGCGGCTCGGCTTGCCTCGATATAGGCGCGCTCGATCGGAACTTCCGACGTTACGCCGCCCGGCTTTTGAATTTCGCTCTGCATATTCTTTTCCAGAATACTGAGCTCAACTTCGCTGCTGAAGTAACGCGCCCGGGCCGCGCGCGCGTCGTTCGGATAGAGCGTCGTGAACTTCTCCAAATTCCCCTGCTCGCGCCGCAGCGCGTTGGGGAAGTCGCGCGGAGAAACGCCCCTTAAATTCGCGTCGATGCGTCCGTAAAGCTTGTCGGCGGTAGGAGCCTTAAAGAGATTCACGGCAAAGACCATGAGTCCCCAAAAGACGGCGAGCATAATCGCGACGCGAACCCAGCGAAGCCACGGCGCTTCCGTCTCCTCTTCTTCAAGTTTCGACGGATCGCCTAATTCGCTTTCGTCGACGTCGAAAAACTCGGACGGCTTAAATTTAGCCAGCGGGCTCGCGATCGGCTCGGTCGGGCGCTTCGGCAGCACGCTGAGCGCGCCTTCTCCTTTCCGTTCGTCTTTTTCACCGTCGGTCGCCTCGGCGCTCTCAACGGTAGAGACGGAGTCTTCATGAATCGGAGCTTCGTCGGGCTTAGTTTCCTTAATCTCTTGCGAAGCCGGCTGTTTTGCCGATCCTTTGGGAGACGAATCTTCGCAGACGGTCGTCGCGTCGAATCGCGACATCTGCCCGTTGGCGCCGGGACTGGCGTTCGGAGAGCCGTCTTTGGAAGAGTTTAACTCAAACGACGCGGTTCCCGAAGTTCGCGTCGTTTCGCCCAACGGCGATTCGGCGGCTCTGCTGTGCCTGCTCCACGAACTGCGTTCCGTCCTGCGCTTGAAGCTCTTCGCCGTCCATCTCAACCATGGCCTGCGTCCTGAAGCCGACAGCGACGCCGACGCCCAGTATTATGATCTGCCCGAGG
>CADACS010000049.1 GCA_902786505.1 uncultured Planctomycetota bacterium
CATAACGAGCGCGGAGCTGAGCGAACTGACCGCGCTTGTCGTCTTGTCGCGCTGATTGAGCGCAAGGCCCCAGATGACGTCAAGCCACGAGATCGCCCAATGGTTCGGCGGCACGGCGCGCGTGCGGAACGTTTCGAGAATCTGCTGGCTTGTAGGATCGAACGGCGCGAGCGGCCCTAAAATTTCCGTACGGCGGCGGATACAGAGCGCCGTGCAGCGCAGAATTTCGATCGGATCGATCGGAATCGCTTTCTGTTCGGTGATGAGGCCGCCCTGCTTGAGGCGTTCGTCGGTAATCTTATCGCCGATGAGAATCGTCGCTTTGGCCGGAAAGACGCCCAGCGGAGTTCGCCTTCGGCTCGGCCCCCATGGCGCGGGCCCCTTAGGAGCTTGCGTAACGCCGGTTGTGAAGGTTACGCGGCCAATCCAATTCGGATACGCCATGGCGATCGTCATTGCGGAATTGTAGTTGACGAGCGCCTCGTTGAGGTCGCCCGCCTGATAGCACGCTTCGCCGATCATGGCGTAGTAGCAGATAGAATCGATCCAGAGCTCCGGGCCGATTCGAACCGCGTTTTTCAGCTCGCCGCGATAGAATTGCACGGCGCCCGTAAAGTCGCCCGCCTCGATAAAACGTACGCCGTCGTAATAACGCGGCGACGGAATCGGACGCTCCATTCCTCGCGGCGGACGGTCCATACCGCGCGGCGGCTGCGCGTAAATATTAGGCGCGAACGCCAATAGGGCGACGGCGGCGGCGAGGCAAAGCACGACTCGACGCGCGCGAACGCCAGAACGGTTCCTGATAGATCGGCGCATTGCGCAACCTCTCTTTCTGAAGGTCTTGGAGAAAAGTTTACTTGCTAATTCTCGCGAACTCACGCGACGCCGCGTTTGCGGGCGCCGCGATTAATTTTTGGGATGATAACGGTCGTTGAAAATCTCCGGATCGTAGTCGTCCCGATACGTCTTTTGAGGTTCGATTCCAACCCGTTGCAGCCGCGCGTCTTCGGAGTTCGGATCGTCCGCGGGATTGGGCATGTATTTTGCCGCTTCCGGCGAGACTCCGAAGCTCATCGCGCCGCCCTCCGCCGGCGCGGTTTGCCCGGCCCCCTGCTCGCCTTTAAAGAGCTCGCCAAACGGTTCGGACGGAACGTTCGCGCCCGGATTCGCCGCGTCGAACGCCGTCGGCGCGCCGGCGGAACCGTTGACGACGTCGTAACGCGACGCACCGCCTCTGCGAACCAGCGGTCCGGAATGATCGCGGCGCGTTTCCGCGGCGTATTTTGCGAGGACGGTTTCCGCGGGGAGCGATTCAATCCACTTCACGAAGGTTTCGCAGTCGCGGAGAGAACTGCGCTCGTTCCCGAACGGATAGGCGCGATTTCCTTTGGCGTCGGTTATTTCCGGATGAATTAGGATTGGGCTGCGCTGGACGTCGTCGAAGTTGACGTAGTCGAGCGTCTCGCGCAAATTGTACAGCAGGGCGAGCCGCGCCGCCGTTCCAACTCCTTTCGGCCGTACGACGTAACGCGATTCGGAACCGGGGGCGTGGCAGTCGGCTTGCGCGCATCGCTTCTGCAAAATTGGATTGACGCGCCGCCCGAACCGTTCGATCGACGGGAAGGGAATCCCTTTGCTCCACGCCTCGATTTCGGCGTGCTGCGGATCGAGAGGTTTATTGGCGGCGGCTTCCGTTTTTTGCGCTTCCAAAGCCTCCCGCGCTTCGCGTTCGGCGGCGAATCGCGCGGCTCCCTGACGAAACGCTTCTGCCTGACGCAAATCCTCTAATTTTCGGGTAATCGCGCTCCGTTCGCCCGGATCCCGCGTCGCGGCAAGCCTTGACTCAAGGAGCTCTATCGCTTCGGGCGCAAGTTTACGCCGGGACGCCCAGTCCGTCAGTTTCAGGACCTCGTTGAGGTCTTCGGTCCGCGTTTGCGACAGCTTGTACTGAAAGACGTCTTTGCGCGATTCGCCAATAAAGAGCGCGTCCAGTTTGGAGACGAGCGTCGAACCCCCTTTGTCGAATTCGAGCAGGTAAGCCGAGCCACCGTCGCGAAGCCGCCCTTCCACGATTTCGCCCGATCGCGTGAGAACGAACCGTTTCCCGTCGTCTTGCCGATTGGCCGGAGCTTCCGCGGCTTGAACGGCAGACTCGTTCGGCTGCGGCGGCTCGTCGGCGCCGCTTGCCGGAACAAACGCCAGCGTCAACGCCGCGCACAGGAGTCCGGCGAGCGCCGCGGCGCGTTTCTCATGTTCCTGTTCCATTATACCCTCCGTTGGCGTTAGCGACGCGTCGTTTGCTCCCGCGTTCGAAAAATTCTGCGTTCGATCTTCCATGCTGAAACTGAATTAAGGTCTGTTACGATTAAGTAGGGCGTTCCGTCCCAGCGCGCGACGCAAACGCCCGTAATTTCCGAGCCGTACTGGAAGAGGTCGAACTGTTTTCCAAACGCGTCGAAAAATTGAATCGCGCCGTCGGGCGACGCGACGATTCGCTCGTCGAGACCGTCGCCGTCGACGTCGCCGGAAACGAGCCGTTCCATTGCCGAATCGGGGAACGTCGGAATCGGATCGCGCCATAACTCCGAGCCGTCGTCGGCGAAGCCGAGAAAGATTTCGCGTCCGGACGTCGGATCCGAGGCGATCGCGACTAATTTTGGCGCGCCTTCGGGGACGTTCGTCGACGTCGCGAAATCGTGAATCGAACCGCCTTCGCCCGCCTTATAATAGCGCGTTTGCTCTCCTGTCGCGGGGTTAAATTCCGCAATTGCTCCGACGCGTCCTTCGACCGTGTCGAGCGCCAGGAGCCGGACCTGCGAGCCGTCGTCGAGGACCGCCAGCCGCCGCGGCGACAGGATAGTCTCGTATTTCCAGAGAATCTTTCGCGTTTCCATATCGACGGCGTACAGGCCGTGCGTTTGCGGACCGTCGGTCTCGGAACTGCTCATCAGTCCTAAAAAGAGCTCGGGCTTGCCGTCGTCGTTCGCGTCGGCAAAGAGCGCGTCCCCGACCCGGCGATTGCGCGCGCCTCCGACGTCGAGCGCGCCAAGATCGTTAAACCGCCCGTCAAACCGACAGACGACGTGCGCGTGATCGCGCGCGGACGCCGCGAAATAGCGTTTGCCGTCTCCGAACCCGGCGGAACGAGCGAATGAAATCGGTTCTCCCAGAACGGCGGACGCCGTCGTTTTGCGAATCAGTTTGCCCGACGACGACAGGATCGCGATCGCGGAACCGTCGCACGGCGTCACAAGCGCCGCGCCGGTCAGGGCGGTATTTGCCCCGTCGTTGAGCGCGAGCGGATTCGACGGCGCTTGCAGCGGCGTGTAGCGCCAGACTTCGCGAAGTCCAAACGTCGCCGGAAACTGCCGCTGCGGAACGGCGAGCTGCGGCGCGTAGTCGGGCGTCGCGCGGTAGACGTCGCGCGCGTCGGCCGTTTCGAGGAAACGGTAGAATTTTAGAGCCCCTTCGTAGTACGCGTTCATTTCGTCGGCGCTCGGATCGAGGCCGTCGAGCGCCAAGGTGAGGATTCGCTGGACGTCGGTAAAGGAAAAAGGCGCCTGAATATACCGTTGGACGACGCAATTCCTGTCGAGCAGGAGGAAGGACGGCGTTTTGATATGCCCGAGCGCCTGTTCGCAGCGTGCGAACGACTCGGCGTCGAATCGCGCGTCGAGCGCGGCGGCGTTCGTTTCGGGGGAACCGGAGCCGTTTTGACGGTCGGTTTCTTCGCCGGCGCCGTATTCGACGCTCAGAAACCGAATTTGATCTTGCGGAAACGGATATGACGCCGCCTGATTAAAAACTTGCTCCGCCTGAAATCCGTCCGCGCCCCCGTCGCCGCTGTGGAGATAGAGGAGCGAAAAACGGCCCGCTCCGAGCGCTATTGGGTCGCCGTCGGCCGCGCCGCGAAGCGCGTCGTTAGGAAAGACGCGTTTGAGCGGGGCAAGTTCCGGCGGTAAAAAACGCTCCACCTGTATTTTTGCGTCTGCCCCGTCGGGAAATTCAAATTGGGAGAGATCTGTGGGCGCGGCGTCGGAAACGGTCTGATTTGGGAACTCGGCGTGCAGCGCGACGACGCGCGCGTCGTTTGTCGGCGCAGCCGTCTGTTCGAGCGGCAGTTCCATTCTCGCGAGCGTTCGCGTCTTGCGCGCGAACCAGAGCGTTCGTTCGCCGTCTTCGGCGACAATTTGGAGCCGGTCGCAGGGTATCTTCTCGCCGCCCTCTTCGAAAGCGAGATATTCCGGTTCGAGAAGCTTTAGTTTGGCGCCGTCCGGCACGAGCGTTTTGCGCGGATCGCCGGCAAAGAGGAGCGCCAGCTGCGGGGACGTCCAGAACAGATTGGACGGGACGCCCAGATTGGCGCGTTCGGCGAATTGCGGATCGGGATAAAGCTCTTTAATTGAGGCGACCACAAGCGGGGCGGGCCGATCGAGCGCCTCGTTGGCGTAGGCCTCGCCGTCGATTTCGGCGCGCATTGTTTTGCCGTCCGAAAGGAGCCGGCTGGCGCCAAGTTTGAGCCGTAAATAGTTCGGCTTAGCGAGCGTAACGGAACATGGAACGCGCCATGTCTGCGGAGTACGGTCCGGCTCGAGCTCGCAGTCGATCTCGACGTAGCCCGCGTCGGAGTAGTATTTCGCGTTGGCGTATACGGAAATCGCTTCGCGCAGGAGCGTTCTCGCGGTAAGCTGCGGGAGTACGGGCGGACGTTCGACCGCGTTTTGCGCCGGCGGCGATTGCGCGAACGACTCGTCGTCGCGGTTCGCGTCGCGCCGTCCGCAGCCGAACGCGAACGTGAAAACGGCGACCGCCGCCACGACAAGGCACGGCGTCAGAATAATCGCAGCGTTCGCGAATCGTTCAAACGTTTTTGTCCGTTCCATTTTTCTCCGTTGGGACCCGGTTGCGCGGGCTAGCCGCTCCTGTTCTTTTATCTGCCGAAGAAACGCGCCGTTTCTCGGATTTCTCCACAGCGCGCGACGTCTCAGTATATCTAAATAAGACCGTGAAAATCAAGCCGTTTTTTTGTCGGGGCGGCCTCGACTTACCTCCTTAGTTTTGCCTATTTTAACACGCTTGCGGGCGTTTTAGAATAAGGCCCGTAAAATATAAGCGCTAATACCTTTTATGCAAACGTGTTGCGGTTCATCAGAAAAGAGCGGCAAAAAAAATCGGCTAATTCCCTGCAAATAATTGCATTTTCCGTTTTCAACGGTTATACTATGGGAAATTTGTTATGGTCTTGTTCGTTCGAGCGAGATCGCTATCCACCCTTGTACAGGAATTAAAAGAATGCGAAAGACAATTTGCGCGGTCGCAATTCTCCTTGCGACGTTCGGTTGCTTCTCCGTCGCTTCGGTCCAGGCGGCCGACGGCGAGGAAGGTTTTGTTTCCCTTTTCGACGGCAAGAATCTTGAAGGCAGCGGCTGGGCCAAGCACGGCGGATCCGCCACGTACAAAGTCCAAGACGGGTGCATCGTCGGCGAATGCGTTCCGAATACGCCGAACAATACGTTCCTCGTTTATGAAAAGCCGTTTGGCAACTTCATTTTCAAGTGCGATTTCAAATGCGAAGTCGCGGGCAACTCCGGCGTTCAGTTCCGCAGCGCGATTCGTAAAGACGACGACCGCGTTTTCGGATATCAGTGCGAAATTGCGCCGAACGACAAAGACACCTGCCGTATCTACGACGAAGGCCGCCGCGGGCACCAGAAGGGACGCGTCTGGCTCGACAATACGGACGAAGAAATCCTCAAAAAGTCGATCGCCACGTACAAAGACGGCGAATGGAACTCCCTCGAAATCCAGGCGATCGGTCCTTCGATCCGCACCTGGCTCAACGGCGTTCCGGTTGTCAACATGTTCGATTACAAAGATTTCAGCGGTCTCTTCGGGCTTCAGGTTCACGCCGGAACTCAGGGCAAAATCCTGTGGAAAAACATCCGCGTTA
Organism: uncultured Planctomycetota bacterium; assembly: GCA_902786505.1. Lineage (GTDB taxonomy): Bacteria > Planctomycetota > Planctomycetia > Pirellulales > Thermoguttaceae > RUG369. The sequence goes on from CADACS010000049.1 coordinate 5,954, forward strand.
AGGACCTTGGCGTCAGCGAATGGAAAGACTTCTTCGTCAAGACCGACAAAGGCTGGGATATCGACGGCGCCTACAAGTGGCCTGAAGACGTTCCCGAAATTTGGTCCTTCACCGACGACGGCGTGCTGATCGGCCAGCATGACGACACGGAACCGCGCGACGGTCTGGTCGTCTCGAACGATTCTTACGACGATTTCGCCGCGAAAGTCGAATACGTCTTCAAGGGCGGCGTCAACTCCGCGCTCTATTTCCGCGCTCATGAAGTCAAGACCACGTGGCTCCTTCGCGGATGCCAGGACGAAATCGCCGGCAACGGTAAAGAAGCCGCTATTTGGCACACCGCCGGCGTTGACGACGAAGGCAAGAGTATCCCCGGCCGCGGCTGGCTTGCTGCTGACGACGAATTTGTCGAAACGATTCGCAACAAGGGCAACGACGACTGGAACGAAATCGCCGTCGTCGCTTGCGGCGATCACGTCACGACCTTCCTCAACGGCTTCCGCGTCGTCGATCTCGTCGACCCGCTCCTTGAAAAAGAAGGCAAAGTCGGTCTTCAGCTTCACGGCGGTTCCGACGGACAGATGTGGTTCAAGAACTGGAAAGTCATGCCGATCACCAAAGAACAGCGCGCTCTTATCGAACGCTGACCGTTTTAAAGTCGGCCTTCTGGCTGCGGATTGCGGCGCTGTCGCCGCAGTCCGTTTTTCTTATAAATCCTAAATGATAAAGGTTTTTTTCAATGAAAAAACTTACAGGACTTATCGCCGTTCTCGCGGCGGCGTTTTGCGCTTCCGCTATGGCGCAGGAATTTACCTCCGTCGAAGCGATTGAGAAAGACGGAACCTACGTCGACGCGTTCAATATTCAGGGCGAATATCTCTGGCCCGCAAAGAACCGCGCGTTTCAGGTAATCGCTCGCGGCGCCGACAAATTCGACGTCGTCGGATATCAAGACGGTCTGCCGGGCAACGGCTGGGACCGCAGCAAAGCCCGTTTCTTTGCTTCCGCCGAGCTTAAAGACGGCAAACTCGTCCTTGCGCCCCAGAAAATGAATATTCCGCGCAAAGGCGCCGAAGCCGACCTCATCTTCAACGAAGAGCAAAAAGCGACCCCGATGTCCGCCGAGATTAAGGACGGCAAATACATTCTTAACTTTGGCGGCGAGAACGAATTGCAGAAAGTCGACCGCGAAAGCGAAACGCTCGGCCTGAAAGCTCCGGAAGGCGCGATCGTTCTGTTCGACGGTAAAGACTGCGGCTGGTTCGACGGCAAATTCAATCTGAGCGACGCTCAGGAAAACGCGTTCTGGTCTGAAGCGCGCTTCAAGCCGTTCGAACGCGGCAAGTCGTACACGCTCCACATTGAGTTCATGCTTTCGTTCATGCCCAACGCGACCGGTCAAGGCCGTTCGAACTCCGGCGTTTATATTCAGGAAGAATACGAATGCCAGGTTCTCGACTCCTTCGGGCTCGAAGGCGAAAACAACGAATGCGGCGGTTTCTATCAGCAGCTCAAGCCGGAAGTCAATATGTGCTTCCCGCCGCTGACCTGGCAGACCTACGATTTCGACGTCACGCCCGCCAAATATGAAGACGGCAAAAAAGTCGCCAACGCGAAGATCGTCGTCAAGCACAACGGCGTAAAGATTCACGACGCCGAGCTTCAGCATGAAACGCCGGGCGGAAAGAACGAAAAAGACGAAGCGACCGAAACGACGGGACGCGGCCTCTATCTGCAAGGCCACGGCAACAAGGTTCAGTACCGCAACGTCTGGATCAAGTACAACGACTGAGCCCAGTCGCGTTAAGTCGAACGTTTGACGTAAGACGGATCCCCGGCGCGGCGCCGCGTCGGGGATTTTTTGTACCGTCGAAGAGGAAACGGCTATGAAGATCGTCGGAATTGGAACCGACGCGACCGAAATCGACCGCGTCGTAAAATTGTACGAGAAATATCCGGAATCGTTTCTCAATCGTGTGTTTACCAAACGCGAGCAGGAATACTGCCTTGCGCGAAAGCGAAATATGGGCGAGTCGCTCGCCGCGCGTTGGGCCGCGAAAGAAGCGACTCTCAAAGCGCTCGGCACCGGATGGAGCTCCGAAGTCGCTTGGACCGACGTCGAGGTGGCGAACCTGCCCAGCGGCGCGCCGACACTCAATCTTTACGGGGGAGCGAAGGACGTCGCCGACCGACTCGGCGTCGTCGACGCAAAGATCTCAATTACTCACTGCAAATCGCTGGCGATCGCGTTTGTTACGCTCTGCGCCGAGGATTAGCGCGGCGACGGCTCTGAATCCTTTTTGTCCTCTTCTGGGGGCAGAAAAGGATCGATTGTTTCACACGCGCCGACGGAGAACCCCTGTTCGACTTCACATAATTCAAGCGAGAACGTTACGGAATCTTTTCTTAAAGCCTCGTTAAGGTTTTCGTCGTTACGTTTTTTGGTCTGGGTCTTGATTGTCGTTATGCAACTGTCGAGGAGATATTCGGCAATAGTCTCAAGCGACGCGTTTTTCTCATTAAAACCTCTGAAAACCAATTCTTCAACCGTCTTGTCTTGGTATAGAATGGCAATTTCTTTTTGATCGTCGGCTGAAATGTTAAAGGCGTCCTCCTTATACCAAGTCTTTGTCAGAAAAGTTTTAAATCCGAATTCTTCTTGAGGAATTTTTTTAGGAATCTCTTTCCACACAAGTTGTCTTTGCTCTTGCTCTTCGATAGAATCGTCGTTGTTTGCTTTGTCGTTATTGTAAAGGGTGTTAGGACAGGTTTTTCCAAACCAGCGGAAATCAAGCCGATCTTGTTTTTCTTCCGACGGCTCGACGTGCATGCCGTTGATTTCTGGGAAAAATATTCGCCATCTTATTGGTTTAAGCGCTTCCTTTAACGCCGTTCGAGTAAGTTCTAAGGGAAAAGAAATACCGGCTTGGTCTTTGTCGGTAGCAGGACAGCTGATTTTTAATATGCACTTGCATTTATCCAAGACGCCGTGTTCAAAGCTTTTGCGACTGAAATATTCGTCAGGGTCGATAACAATAGGTATGCGCAGGAATGAAACGTCTTCTGTGACTTCGATATAAATACTTTTGCTCATAGCGATAAATCTCCAATTAGTTGGGGATAGGAAAGGTTAGTTTGACAAAGGGAGCGCGGGGTTCATGTTTTTTAAAACTGCCCCCATGTTCAAATATAGCGACTGTTATTGGAATTCAGGACGCCGGAGCTTGAACCTTAGAAATGTAATTGTCTATAATATTTTTGTCAAGAAAACGAAATAATAAAAATTGTGAAAACTCTTGACTTGAATGTTTTTTGTGTCATACTGGCGATCGGGAGATATCTAAGAAGCAGGTCGCGTCAAACGCCGGCACGGCATTAAGGGGCTTTGTGCGGCGTCCTGCTTGATAGAATAGAAAAAACGCGTGTTTCACGCTCTTTCTAAGTTCTTACATTTGGGATTACGAGTGTGTCGTTAAAGATAATTGGATCGCTCTGAATCTTACGTCTGTTAGCGTTCGTCTTTGTATGAGGAGAATTAAAATGAAACAGAAACAGAGTTACATTGTCGGCGTTGCCGGCGGAACGGGCGCGGGTAAGACGTTCCTTGCCGATATGATTAAGACGGCGCGTCCGGAAGACACGGTCGTTTTGTCGTGCGACAATTACTATAAGTCTTTGTATGACCTGCTGAAGGTTCAGAATCTGCTGTCGACTCAGGATATACAGGAACTCGAGGTCTTTCTGAAGGGCGAGCGTCCGAACGTCTTTTTCGACGGGCAGGACATGACGGAAGCGGGAAAGAATCAGGGCGTGTTGAAGTTTTTGGAGGAGCGGAATCAGTTCGAAGAGGTAAAGAACCGAATTAACTTCGATCTTCCGGAAGACATCGATTTTGAACTTTTAGCGAGCCATCTGAAGGAACTTCAATCCGGAAGAAGCGTTCCGAGAGTGGAGCATCATTTCAAGTGGGGCGGCCGTTCGTTCTATGAGGAAGACAGGATCGAACCGAAACCCATTATTGTAGTCGAAGGCCTGATGATTTTATCCGATCCGGATTTGCGCTCCGTCTTCGACCTTAGCGTCTTTATCGAGGCGGCTCCGGATTTGCGGCTCCTCCGGCGGTTTGCGCGCGACATAAAACCGAAGTCCGAAGGGGGCCGCGATCTGAACCTTGCCTCCGAAATCAAAAGGTACGAAGAGTACGTTCTTCCCGGATGGCGTCAATATGTCGAGCCGACGAAGCAGTATGCCGACATGACGCTCAATAGCGAGAAGGACGGCTCGTTCAAAGAGTTTGTCAGGCTGCTGAGCGCGCGGATTGACTCTCAGGGGCTTTAGATTTCAAAATAAACGGCGGCGAAGCGTTTTTTTCTTGACGCCGACTTGGCGGCCCCGTAAAATCGACTGCGGGTCGGCCGCTTAGTCGGTCCGGATTTCATCCGCTTCAAACGAACCAATGATTGAATCGCAGTAAAGGAAAAAAGCTATGCTGAAGAAAATTCTGTCCTGTTTTGCCGCGGCGCTGCTGTTCGTCGGCGTTACCGCCGCCGTGTCTGCTCAGGAAACGTCGAACTCTCCGGTTGGCGCCAAGCACGTCGTCTGGATTGGCGCCGACGGATTTGGCGCGCATTACGTCAATTGGGACGAACTTCCGACGATGAAGAAGATGAAGGAAAACGGCGCCTGGACGCTTCATATGCGTTCGGTCATTCCGTCGTCGAGCGCGATCAACTGGGAAACGATGCTCGTCGGCGCTCCTTCCGAATCGCACGGATATCGAACTTGGGGTAGTAAAGAGCCGGACGTCGCGCCGATCTACCTTGCGGAAAACGGGAGATTCCCGGACGCGTTCTACGTTCTGAAGCAGAACTTCCCGAAGTGCAAGACGTCCGTCGTTTACGACTGGGACGGAATCGGATTCCTTTACGATAAGAAAGCGCTTGACAGCGACGTTTTCGTCAATGAAGGAGGCAGCGAGAAAATCTTCGAAACCGCTAAGGAACAACTCGCGGCGAAACCCGAATTTGCGTTTATCTATTTCGGCAATCCGGATCACGTCGGTCACAGTATCGGCTGGGGAACTCCGGAATATCAGGCGGCGCTGACGGAGTTTGACGGATATGTCGGCAAACTGCTCGCCTACATGGAAGAAATCGGCATGCTGGAAGATACGGTCGTGCTCATTAGCTCCGATCACGGCGGGAGCGGAAAAGGACACGGCGAAGGAATCCTCGAACACATGGAAGTCCCGTTCCTGATCTACGGCAAAGGCGTTAAGGCAGGCGAAATTACCGACGTCGTCGTGAACTACGACCTTGCGGCGACCGTCCTCTGGATTCTCGGCGCGAAAGAACCGCAGGCGTGGCGCGGTCAGCCCGTCAAATCCGCGTTCTAAACGGCCTGAAGCTTTGCTCCGCGCCTCGTTTCGTTCGTCTACATTTATCGCAAATTCCAATAGAAAACCGATTCCATAATGAAACATACGTTTATTTTTTTGGGGGCGCTGTTTTTTTTCGTTGGAGCTTTGACCGCGTCATTTGCGCAAGACTTCGGCGATCCGCCAAACGGTATTAAGCATGTCGTCTGGATTGGCTCGGACGGATTTGGCGCGCATTACGTCAATTGGGACGAGCTCCCCAATCTTAAAATGATGAAAGAGAACGGCGCGTGGACGCTTCATATGCGTTCGGTATTTCCGTCCTCAAGCGCGCTTAATTGGGAATCGATGCTCACCGGCGCGCCTTCGGAATCGCACGGATACCGCACTTGGGGGAGTAAAGAACCGGACGTTCCGCCGATTTATCTCACGGAAAACGGAAGATTTCCGGACTCTTTCTACGTCCTTAAAAAGAAGAATCCGGATTTCAAAACGTCGATCGTTTTTTCGTGGGAAGGAATCGGTTACCTCTACGATAAATCCGCTGTCGACAGCGAGGTTTTTATCCCCGACAATAGAGACGAGCTTGTCTTGGAGACGGCGAAAAAACAGCTTGCCGAAAAGCCGGATTTTGCGTTTATCTACTTTCACGATCCCGACTGCACCGGTCATCGGATAGGGTGGGGAACGCCTGAATATCTGGCGACGCTGACGCGAATCGACGGGTATGTCGGAGAGATTTTGAAGTATCTCAAAGAGATTGGAATGGCGGACGATACCGTCGTCGTCTTTTCTTCAGATCATGGCGGAACGGACAAGGGGCACGGCGACTTGCTCCTTTCGCATATGGAAGTTCCCTTTTTGCTCTACGGAAAAGGCGTTAAGCCCGGCGAGATTACCGACGTTGTGGTAAACTATGATTTGGCGGCGACGGTCGTTTGGCTTCTCGGCGCTAAGCAGCCCCAGGCTTGGCGGGGCCGACCGGTCAGATCCGCGTTCTAGACGCCGCTTCGCGCGGCGGTTATACGTAATACAGTCTCGGCGGCCGTAGGCGCGCGCGAGGTTACGTGTGAGCGAAGAAAGAGTTTGTAACGTATCCCTTTGGAAAAACGCCTGACTTGGCGTTTCGCCAATCAATTCACAAATAAGGAGAATAGCATGAAATACGAATGCCCTTGCGGTTACATATATGACCCGGCGGTTGGCGACCCCGACGGCGGTATCGCGCCCGGAACCGCGTTTGAAGATATCCCCGACGACTGGGTTTGCCCGGTTTGCGGACTCGATAAGAGCGCGTTTACCCAAGTATGACGGGGATAAGCCCGTTGGAAGTTAGACTGCGCCGGGTTTGACGCTCGCGCGCTGAAGTGTGAAGACGGCGGCGGAACGTTTTGAGTTTCGCCGCCGTTTCTGCGTTTGGAGACGCCCGGGCGTCTCTGTCGGGACGTCAGTAAATTAAACGTCAGTTTTGATATAACGACGTAAAATGTCTGTGGTTTGAACGTCCCAAATCAATTTGGTATCTGTTATTACGGCGCGTTCGGTAACTTCAGAATTGCGTCTTGGCTTGCGGGCTATTTCTCTTTCTGATACAATCGGTTCGTTAAGCATCTTTACCTTTCATAAAAGGAATTGCTATGTCCTGCAGAACGCTTTTGCTTCCGCTCCTTTTCGCTTTATTCGCTTTTCCGTCGGCGCGCGCCGTTTCGCAAGAGACGCAAACGCCGGCGCTTGTCGGCGAGGGAACGGCCGCCGCGCCCTATCTTATTTCGACTGCCGAACAGCTGCGCGAGATTGAAAAAGCGCCCTTGGCGTATTACCGGCTCGAACGCGCTCTTTCGCTCGAAGGAACATGGACGCCCCTTTGTCAGAAGACGCCTTTTGGCGGAACGCTTGACGGAAACGGCAAGGAAATCGTTTCGATGAAGATTGAGGCGGGCGATTGCGACGCCGTCGGGCTGTTCGCGCAAATAGGCGAGTCTGGGCGCGTTCGGAATCTCGAGATATCGGGCCAAATAAGGACTGCGGACTCGACGAAAACGGCGGGCGCGGTCGCTGGCCGACTGCTCGGAGGCGCGGTTTGCGACGTCGTATGCCGCGTCGACATAGCCGTCGACGCGTCGACTCCGGCGGACGCGTCGATCGGCGGCCTGGCAGGCTATAGCGAGGGCGTCGTCTTTTACTGCGAGTATCAGGGCGAAATCCGCGACGCGCGTTCGCCGGGCGGCGCGGTCGGAGCGATGATCGGTCGGACGGGCGCGATTCGTTCGACGGCGCTCCCTAAGCTGGTTACGGCGCACGCCGGTTTCGGAGCGCCCAAAGGGGCGTCCGATACCTCGGAAGACAATACCGTCGCGAATATTGTCAAAGCGCTCAAATACCGCCCCGACGTTATCGAGGTCGACGTTCAGCCGAACAGGGAAGGCGTCCTTGTTATTACGCACAATAAGCCCAAGGCGTCCGATCCCACCCTCGAAACGGTTTTGCGGCTCCTCATGGGCGAGCTTCCCGACGGCTGCGACGCCGACGGATTTGACCCCGAAATTGCGCGCAGAACGAAGATTCAGCTCGACGCCAAGAAGGACGGGCTATTCCGTCAAGAGTTGGCGCTCCTCGACGCCGTGCAATTCCCCTATGACCGCGTTATTATGGCGGGGGACTCCGAATACGAAACCGTTCTCGCCAATAAGGAACTCATTCGCGGCGCCGTCGAGCGAGGCCTCGATTTCTGGATGAATCCGGACAGACTTGCGTCGTACGACGAACTCGCCAAAAAATCGGACGCCTTTTTAGACCGCGTTCGCGCTCTTGAACTGCCCCGTCTGACCGTTAACTCTTACTACGGCGCCATTACCGACGAAATCGCCGAATGGCTCGCGGACAACGGGCTCGACGTCTCCGTCTGGACTCTCAATAACAAGAATGCGATTCGAGCCAACTTTTTGCGCGGATTCAAGAATGTAACCTCGCGCCTGCCTCTTGCGACGGAAACGCGCGATCTATGCGCGTCGCGCGGCGTTTGCGGTTCTGTTTACAGCGGCTCGACGCCCGAGATTGGCGACGTCGGCCGCGAATAGTTAATGTGGGACGGGAACAAGGGAACGCGGCGCCGATTACTGCGCCGCGGCCGGAATTTTGAAAACGGCGGCGAAGTATGTCATGCTTCGCCGCCGTTTTCTCGTCCACAATCGCCGGCCGCGTCTCTTGCGAATCGGCGCAAGTTGGCGGAAAAGCGATCTACGCGAAAAGAAGAAAAAGTAAAAGATTTCGATAAGATATAACGGCTTCCAAAGACGGACGCCAATTCTATGACGGCGAAAACAACGTGTCGCCTGAAACAGCGAATACGTAAACTATGCGGCGCCATAAAATAACGAACCCGCCGCCTACAGGCGGCGGGTCGAAAACGGAATTGACGCGCGCACGCATATTCGAGCCGCTCGCCGAAGCGAGCGGGTTGTAAAAACGACGCGGCCCGTCCTCGTTTCCATCCGGGAATTTTTTCCCCGGACAGGCGCCGTTTATTCCAGATCAGGCCCTTCGATTCGTTCGCCGCGTTGTTGACGAGCTTGGTTTTCCGGGTTGAACGTGCCGTAGAACAGGGCGTTCATGTCTTGCCAGACGTTCAGCCGCTCCCATTCTTCCGGCGTCAGTTTAACGTCGTAATGTCCGTCTTCAATGAGCTTCGTCAACTTGCTCGGGCGCGAACCGAATCGGTCGGGCTCGGTGCGCGGCTCGTAGTTCCCCTCCGGATTGCTCCAGGCGGTGTACGGGACGAGCGGGGTAAGCGCTTCGTACGCCTTTGTGTAACGCGCCGTCGGCGTTCCGGTTAAGTCGACGCCTCCTTCCGTTTTTTCAGCGTTATGGCAGGAGACGCACGCGCGGTCGAGAATCGGTTGAACCAGAATCGGGAAGGAAAGGGGCTTCGAGCCGTCCGGACCGGGGACGATTTGCGCCGGCTTTTTGGTCGACGCGATCGTTTTAACGCTCGGGACGGCCGTCGTTCTGTCTTCGTGGCACCCGACGCAGCTTGCCGTTTCGCCCGGCTGCAGGTAGACGAGCGAGCGCATTCCCTGAACCATGCGGCCGTTTTCGTCGAGCGCCTGGAACAGGATCGGGGTCTTGGCGGGCGCCTCAAAGAACGCCGAGCCGTCTTCCTCGACCGGAACCGTTCCCAAGAGCTGTTTGCCCGGCGACGCGAACGCGAGTCCTACCGTCGGATCGTTTGCGTTCGGAGTCGTCTTCGGCAACACCTGAACGATTCGGAGCGACTTAATCTTAGCCGGAATCTTATACGGCCAACTCTCGTAAACGTTTTGCAGGAAGAACGTTCCGGTCGGTTTTTCGGCGTTCGCGAGCGTTTCGTCGAGCGTCGACGCGGTCGTCGGCGGTATCGGACGCTTTCGAACCGGTATCGCCCAGATACTCGAGATGTTCGGATCGCGATAAATCAATTCGCGATTCCCGAACGCGTCGCAATAGTAAATCCCGAATTGGTTCGGAATGTTCGGACCCGCCTCGCCGATGAGCTTGTCGAACGAATAAGACGCGACGAAGTATTTTTCCGCGAGCGGGAAGGGCGACTTGAAGCAATGAGTCGGCCAACGCCGTTCTTCCGGCGTTTGTTCCGCGCGTTCGGCCTTGCGGCCCGCTTGCCAGTAACTGGCGGGAACATGGTCGAAGTCGGCCTGGAACGGCGGCATGGGAACGTAGGTCAACGGCGATTCCCCTTCCGGATAGCGAACGTCCGGGGTCAGACGCGTTACCGGCTCGACTCCGTCAACGTCTTTCGACCCGTCGATCAAAACGACGCTTCCCGCGCTCATCGCGTGGTGCGGGCCGCCGACCGCGATAATTTTGCCGGAGCCCGGTACCGATTTAGGTTCCCACATCCCCGGCGGATTGAACGTGTTGTTTCCGTAAAACGCCTGAACGTCCGTGCCGTCCTGACGCGTCGTCCAAAGCTGCTGATAATAAACGGCGTCGCGATCGACGTAGTCCCAACGCGTGTACAAAACGCGACCGTCGTGCATGAGCGTCGGGAACCATTCGTTCGTCTCGTGGAACGAGATCGGACGCGGGTTCGAACCGTCTCCGCCGCAACGCGCCAGCGTGTAGACGTAGCACGGTCCGCCGCCGCAACGGTGGAATCCGCCGCGTCGCGTCGAGCAGAAGATCAAATCGCCGTCTGGGAGCTGCAGGGGCGAGAAGTCGTCGAAGTCGCCGTCGGTCAATTGGATCGCGTCGGCGCCGTCGACGTTTGTTTTATACAGGTGATAGCGGCGATCCATCGTCGCGGGATCGCGCCAGGCGACGGGCGACGTCGGGACGTCGCAAAACGCGAAGTACAAGTCGGAACCGTCGAACGAAAGCTCCGGCGTCATGAACGCGCCCTGAGGCAGATTCTTCGGCGTTATGTCGCGCGTGGTCATCGACTTGCCGGGCGCGTCGAGGCGGAAAATTCCCCCGCCGGGTCGCGCGCAGTAGCCGTAAACCTGCGTCAGCTGGTGGCTCATCAGGGTCGGCGCGTGTTTGAGGAACACAAGCGAGTCGATTTGGAAGTATGGAGCGTCCAGAAGCATTTGACGCTTGAACGTCCGCGCGTCGAGCCAAAGCTTCTCGGCGGCCGCTTCGTCGTTTGATTGCGCAAGATTGGCGAACCGTTTTTCGAACTCGTCCCACGTGGCGCGATAGCCGTCGAGTTTCTCGCCGAGCTTTTCAAAATTCTCGACGATCTTCTCGTCGTAAGG
>CADACS010000050.1 GCA_902786505.1 uncultured Planctomycetota bacterium
CTGACCAAGTCGCGGAGTGGTCGTGGAGAGGTGAAGCCCCTGAGCCTCAATAATATCCGTAACCGCGCTGACTTCGCCGCCGAACGCGCCAACGCCCGTAGCGACGACTTTGAGCGCGTAGCCCACGTCGTCGAAGGCCGCGGTGTATTTCGCGTCGGTCGCGCCGTCGATAGCGACGTCGCCTTCGTCGGTAACGCGGTACCACTGATAGGAGACTTCCGGAGCGATGGGCGCGTCGGGCGCCATGCGCTTAGCGACGGCGTCAACGGTCGGCTTAACGGACGCGGTGAGTTCGGTTCCAATGAGCGCGTCGCCGGAGATCGAAACGGACGCAAGATTCCAAACAACCGTGTTGGCGGTCGTGAGGGTCGTCGTTTCGCCGTCGGCGTTGGTGGCCTCAACTCCAATGTACATACCGATCTGAGCGTAGCTCGGAGAGTAGTAGGAGTAAGTCGCGCCGGAGAGCGGCTGCATCGAGTCGGCGGAGTAACCGGCATACCACTGATAGCTAAAGTTCGTGTTCGCGGCTTTGATAGTCGTGATGCGCGCGCCGAGGACCGGGCTGTCGGTCGAAAGTTCGACGGCCGGCGCTTCCGAATCGGCGACGGAGGAAACGTCGACAGCTTCGTCGATAGGCGCGGCGACGACGACCGTATCAACGGCGACGACGTCGGCGTCATTGGCGAAAGCGAGTCCCGCAGCGTCTAAGAGCTGACGGCTTTCGAGAGTTTCCATTCGAAGTTTGACGCTCTTGGAAAGGTTCGAGTCGGACGATTTGCGGAAGAGCGACGTTACGAGCTTTTTCATTACTGATACCCCCATGAAAAATTAAAAAAACACTTTGCGTGAAATCGGTCAGTCTGATCGTTGTGTCACGGCACGAGTATCAATCCTCCCGAAAAGTACGCTGGATTTGTCCCATTTTAACACCTTTCTTCAAACGGAAACATACCGAAAAGGCCTTTTTTTGAAAATTTATAGAATTTTTTCCGGATAAATAGCCTCATTTTGAGTATGAGAGATGTAAAATAGGGAAGATTACGTAAAATATTTTGTTTAAGCAGCGCGTTTTGAAATCGTCAACGTTGTTACGTCCGATTTTCATTTGCAACCCCTTTCCGGGTCTGACGAACTATTCGCGTGCGATTCGAGCGGTCGTTTGGGGAACGCCTTAGAGGGCGTCGCAGGTTGCGTTCGCGGGTCCGGCGAGTATAATCTGAGTCGCGGATTAGTCGGTTTTACCGTCTTTTCGCTCAATCTTGAACACGTTGCGGCTATGCCGCGCAGGCGTCAACACGCAGAGGAAGACGCAAGATGGGAATAATTCAGGGACAAATTTTCCGGTCGCGGCGCCGAAACGGCGGTTTCACGAGCCCTTCTCGCGGGCTTCAAAACCGTCTGTCGCGTCTTGAAACGCTCGAAGACCGCGCGCTTCTCAGCGTGTCAGGGGCCGAATACGACGCGATTCGCGCCGCGTATCCCGATTTGAATTTGCCGGAGTCTTTCGAATCAATCAACGCCGTCGATCTTTCCGCGGCAAATCTAACCGCCGAATCGCTCCAGCAAGCGATAGCCGCGGCAGGCGAGACCGTCGAAGACGATCTCCTTGTCGTTCGGACGAGCGACTCGGCCCACACGCTCGTCCTCGACGGAAATCCTATCCGCGTATCCGTCGATTCAGAACGTTTTGGAAGCCTCGCGATTGTCGCTTATTCCTCGGCGGAGACGAACGTTCCGCTAACCGTCGACACGCAAGGCTTTTCGCGCGCAATGGCGCTTTCGTCGAGCGACGTAAAACTCGCGAACGTCGAGATATTGGGAACCCCTTGGCCGTTCTGCGAAGGGGACGCCTATAACGGAATGATCCGCCTTCACCGTTCGACGTTAACTTCCGTAAACGTGACGTTTCCGGAGGCGCAACCGTCGGCAGACGGAGCGATAGACGCGATATGCAATTTTGAAAACGGCGTAGAGGAGGATTACGCGTCCGACGGCGGCGCGACGTACGCTATTCCGGCGATTGCCGATTCCGCGCCTTACGGGGGGAGTTATTTCGACGGTTCGCTCTACATGCTCGGCGACGTGCGCGTGACTCTTGTTCTTATGGAGTCGGACGGGACGAACGACGTAAATCAAACGGATTGGACCGTTACGCAGATTAACGCCATTAAGACGTCCGTTAGGCAGGGCTTGGATTGGTGGGAATGTCTTTTTGACAAGCGCTTCCCCGACTCGCGCATGGATCTGACGTTCACCGTCGATTATCAGTACGCGACGACGCCCTTTGAGACCTCTTACGAGCCGATTAGCCGCGACCATAACGCCGAATCTCTCTGGGTGGGAGAGTTTTTAACTCACGAGGGATACGCAGGGTCTTACTCTTCGGCGCAGTCTCATTTGACGAATATGCGCCAGTTTAACGAGCGCGTTCGAACGGAGAAAGGCGCCGATTGGGCGTTTTCTATCTTCGTCGTCAATTCGCGCGATCCCGCCGGCGTTCGCGTTAACAGCGGAAAGTTTACGGACGGATATTTCGCCTATACGTGGCGGGGCGGTCCGAATATGGTTCTGACGTACGACTGCAACGGTTGGACGATTTCCCGTATGCCGATAGTCGTCGCGCACGAGACGGCGCACGCCTTTTGGGCTTTGGACGAATACAAGACGGGCGGCGTTTCATACGCGTCGCGGTCGGGCTACTACAACGTTCAGAATTACAACTGCGAAGGCAATCCGGCGCCCGGCTTTGTTCAGCAGCCGTCGATTCTTGCGTCGAGTATGACCCAGTTGACGGCGTTTTCTAATTTGCTCTGTTCCGATTCCGCGATTGAAACGGTCGGTTGGCGCGATTCCGACGGCGATTTCATCATGGACGCGCTTGATCTCAATTTAACGCTGACCGCCGCCGAGGGCGTTTACGACGCGGACGACGCGACGTATTCCTTTTCGGCGACCAGCCGTCCTGTCGCGCTGGAGAACCTTATTGGATCGTATTCAACCGGAAACGACGTTACTCTCAATTCGGTCGACGCGCTCGAATATCGAATCGACGGCGGGGAATGGATTGCCGCCGCGCGTTATAAAGAGATCGGCCCTGTGAACGTCGCCGGCGTCGCTGCCGTCGAGGATTTAGCCCCTGGCAGACATTCGGCGGAATGGCGGACCGTGTGTGATCGCAGCGGGGTTGCGTCGGAAATCTTCTTCGATTATTTCGTCGTACCGGGCGCGACGCTCGACGCGCCGGTCCTTTCTGCGGAGAGCGCTTCCGATTCTTCGCTGCTCGTTTCAATCGGTCCGGTCGCGTACGCCGAGTCGTACGTCCTTGAGTATTCGACCGACGAAACGTTTGCGATCTCCGAAGCGCTCGCAACTGCCGAGAGTTCCGTAACGGTCGAAGCGCTCCTTGCCGGAACCGTCTATTATCTGCGCGTTAAGGCGGTTGCCGACGGTTTCAACGATTCCGAATGGTCCGACGTCGTCAGCGTTGCGACGGATCTGACCCCGATTAAGACGCTGACCGTCTCTCTGTCGACAGCAAATCCGAAATACAATCGCCTTATCAAGGCGGCGGCGGATCCGCCCGACGCCGACGTCCGTTATCAGTGGTACCGTAGCGATTCGTCTGACTCATGGACGGCGATCGTCGGGGCCGTCGGCGCGAACTATCTTCCCCAAGCTGCCGACGTGGGGCGTTATTTGAAGGTTGTCGCGAGCGGAACGGGCGATTACGAAGGGATTGTCGCCGAGGCCGCGTCCGAGACGGCGACGACCCGCGCTCTCGTCTCTGTAACTCTTTCCGGAAAGGTTAGATATAATACGTTAATCACTTCTTATATCAGCCCCGGTTCCGCGACCGCAACGTACCAGTGGTACCGCGGATCCTCAGACTCCGGCTGGACGGCTATCGACGGAGCGACCGCGAATAAGTATCTTCCGAAAGCGGACGACGTCGGGCTTTACCTGAAAGTCGTCGCGACCGGATCCGGCTTTTATACGGGCGCAGTCGAACGCGTCACGGCGTCGCGCGTCGCTCGGCCCCTCGTTTCCGTTTCGCTGACGTCCGTTGTGAAAATGGGGACGAAAATCAGATCGTTTGTCAGTCCCGGCGTCGCGGACGCGACCTATCAGTGGTACCGATGCGAATCGAAGTCGGGCGCATTTGAACCGATCGCAGGCGCCACGTCCGACGCGTATATTCCAACGACCGCCGATCGAGGTTTTTACCTTAAAGTCATAGCGACGGGGATTGGCGATTTTTACGGTTCTGTTTCGCGCGTAACGGCGCGCCCGACGCCGGGCGAACTTGCGGCGCCTGCCGTTTCCTGCGTCGCGGACTACGGATCTGCCGTCGTTTCCTGGAACGCGTCGCCCGGCGCGGAGCGTTATTCGGTCGCGTACAGATTGGCGGCGGAACCGAACTACACGGTCGTAACCGACGTGCAAAACCTTGAATACACGCTTGCCAACCTGACGCAGGGCGCCGAGTATACCGTTCGCGTTAAAGCGATCGGAGGAGCCGGAGAATCAATTTGGTCCGATCCCGCGACGGTCGCCGTGCCCGCGCAGACGCCGCTTCGTTCGATCGTTCTCACCGCGTACACGCGCGTTGGCGCCAAAATAACTTCGTATGTGACGCCGGGGAACGCCACGGCGACATATCAGTGGTATCGCGGCTCGCGAGAGCTTGGCTGGTTCCCAATCGCCGGCGCGACGGGCAAATCGTACACGCCGACGTCCCAAGACGAGACTTATTACTTGAAGGTCGTCGCCATTGGATACGGCGATTATGTCGGCGAGGCGAGTAAGACGACAAGCGGCGCGGTTCCCTCTTCCGACAATGGCGAATTGGGGTCCGAAACCGCGCTTTTGGACGAGGCTTTTCTCAGATTCGAAGACGACTGGTTTGAAGGGCTTGCCGCAGAGCTTTGCTGAAGGGTCGACGCGAATTGAGTTATTCTCCTTCGCCGGCCGTCAGTTTGAAAAGGAAAGTGTTTTTTGCGCTTGTGTTATACTATCAGTTGAACGTCCGACTTTGGATCGTTGTTTTAAACTGACCCGTCCCCTGCAGGGATAACGAAAAAAATGAAAACAGACGACAATCAGATAAACGTTTCGACCGGTTCCGACGGGGACGCGCCTATGCGAACTTCCTCCCCGTCCGCCTCTAACTCCTCTTGTCCGGCGCTTCCGCCCGTTACCGAACGGCAGAGCGCGGCGTTTTACGTCTTGAAGGGCTTGGCGATTATTTCGGTCATATGCGCGCATTTCGTTATGGGCGCGGCCGACGGGGACGCCGCGGCGCTCGCGGAAAAGCTGCGGAGCGTGTGCGGCAATTTGGGCGTTCCCTGCTTCTTTTTTGCCGCGGGCTTTTTCTACCGCCGCTCCCCGCGCGACTTCGCGCCCTTCTGGAAGAAGAAATTGACGACGGTCGTTCTCCCTTGGTTTATCGGCGCGTGCGTTACTTTCGCGCTCTATTCGTTCAAGGACCGCAACTTTGCCGACGTTCCGCAGCGCTTTTGCATGTGGTTTCTCGGCTTGGGATCATGGCTCTATTTTACGACGGCGCTCATGTTCTGTTTCGCGTGGTTTAAAGTCGTAACCGGGCGCGTCAATATCTGGCTTACCGTCGCGCTTACCGTCGCTTCCGTCTATATGACGCGGCTCGGATTGATTCCTTACTGTGAATGGTTTACCGCATACGTCAATCCGTTCAACTGGTTTGGCTTCTTCGGGCTGGGGATACTTGCGCGGCGTTCTGAAAGTCTTCGTCTCTTCGAGAAGAAGCGTCCTGTCCTTTTCGTATTTGGGGCGGCGTTGGCGGCGCTGGGCGTCTACGGGCGATTTTATTTCGACGACTTTTCAATCGAGCTGCCGTCCGGATACGCTTCGGCGTTCGCTATTCCAATTGAGGTCGGAGCGGGCGTCGTCCTTATCGGCTTGGCGAATCTTTTTGCCAAGAGCGCTCTCTTGAAAGATTTGGGTAAAAAGTCGTTTGCGATTTACCTTTATCACATGCCGTTTGTCGGACTTATCAAGCAGCTTATTCCGCAGAGTTCAGTCGTTGGGATTATTCTCGCGCCTCTCGCGGTCGCGTTTGCGCTTCAGTTGGGATTCCGGGTTCTCGAATGGTTCGCCGGGGGATTCCGCTGCGCACGCATATTGACTTATTTGGGAATCAGATAGAATTAAGCGAGTAGCCGGGTCGCGTCTTATGCGACGGGTTCGGCATTTGGCCTTTGCGGAGACGCGTGCGCGTCGAAGCTTGGCGCTTTTGGATTTATTGACCTATAAGGACTTTTACTATGTTGCGATTTGACGATCTCCTTAATAAAAAAGAGTCGTTGTCTCTTGTCGGCCTTGGGTACGTCGGCATGCCGATCGCGGTTGCGTTTGCAAAAAAGATCAATGTGATCGGTTTCGACTTGAATAAAGAGAAAATCGATTTGTATAAGTCTGGGGTCGATCCGACGCACGAAGTCGGCGACGAGGCGATTAAAGCGTCTACCGTTCAGTTTACCGCGAACGAGGAAGATTTGCGCAAAGCGCGGTTCCATATCGTCGCGGTTCCTACGCCCGTCTACGAAGATCATACGCCGGACCTTACGCCGGTCGAGGGCGCGAGCCGGATTCTTGGCCGCAACCTGACCAAAGGGAGCGTCGTGGTCTTTGAATCGACGGTCTATCCCGGCGTTACGGAAGACGTATGCGTGCCTATTCTGGAAAAAGAATCGGGGCTCAAGTGCGGAGTCGACTTCAAAGTCGGCTATTCGCCCGAACGCATTAACCCGGGCGACAAGGTGCACCGGCTTGAAACGATTACGAAAATCGTATCCGGCATGGACGAAGAAACGCTCGATCTCGTCGCGAAAGTCTACGAGCTGGTCGTCGCCGTGGGCGTTCATCGCGCGCCGTGCATTAAGGTCGCGGAAGCGGCTAAAGTTATTGAAAACAGCCAGCGCGACGTCAATATCGCGTTTATGAACGAGCTGTCGATCATCTTTAATAAGATGGGAATCGATACAAAGTCGGTGCTTGAAGCCGCCGGAACGAAGTGGAATTTCTTAAAGTTCACGCCCGGTCTTGTCGGCGGGCACTGCATCGGCGTCGATCCTTATTATCTGACGTACAAAGCGGAAGATTTGGGCTATCACAGCCAGATTATTCTTTCCGGCCGCCGCATTAACGACAGTATGGGCAAGTACGTCGCGGAAAACTGCATTAAGACGCTCATCAAAGTCGACAAGCACGTCAAAAACGCGCGAGTCGCCATCTTGGGCTTTACCTTTAAAGAGAACTGTCCCGACACGCGCAACAGCAAGGTGTTCGACATTGTCAAGGAACTGCGCGAATACGGAATCGAGCCCGTCATTGCCGATCCGATCGCCGACGCGGCCGAAGCGAAACGTCTTTATGGCGTTAAGTTTGTCGATAAATCGGAAGTCAAGAATATGGACGCGGTCATTCTTGCCGTGGCGCACGCGCAATTTGCCAACTTCTCAATGAGCGAAATTGATTCGTTCTTTGGAGAAGGGCAGAAGGCGCTCCTTGATATCAAGGGAATCCTCAATCGCGCCGAATATGAGAAGGCGGGCTACGCGTACTGGCGGCTCTAATCAGCCGACGCGTCAGCGCTTTTTGGGGGACCGACAAATAAAAAACTGAGCCGCTCTCATTTGCGAGGGCGGCTCGGTTTTTTTGTGCCGTTTCCGCGTGTTTCACGCGCCCGAATTATTCCTTTTGAGCGCCGGGCGCGGGGTAATTCTTCGCCGCGTCGTCGATTACGAGAATCCAGTCGAGCTGCTCGCCTAAAGTCGGAGGCTCAAAACGGCGGCGGCCTTCGTTGGCAAATTCGCCGATTTCCGCCGCGGTTCCGGTTCGCGGATCGTACCAGTACGCGCGGAGCGTTTCGCCCTTAATGAGCGCGACGTTGACCGTCGCGGCGCGGCTGATCGGGAAATAGATCATGGCGTACGTTCCCTCTTGGTCGCGTGTCGCGGCGAACCGTCTTGTTCCTTCGCCGGGCACGGAACTGGCGACGCGGTCGGGCGCGACGAGCGCCATGTCGGGTACGCGCGTCAGAAACGGCCGCGATTCCATCAGCCGCCGCGCGTACTGCATCTGCGCGGCGCCGGGCGCGTCGAGCGCTTCCCGCCACGACGTTAACGGGCGGTTGACTCCCCAGTTGTTCGGATTGTCGGGGTCGAACATCTGCCAAATGGCGTGGCAGCCGTACGTATGGCCGAACGCCCCGTTAAAGAGATCCCAGTATAACGGGCGGCGAACGTCGGCGGCGGTTGTATGCCCTAAAACGTCGGGATTGAAACTGACGGGGTGATCTTCGTAGACAGGTTCGCCGTCGAGAAACGGCTTGACGGGCTCGCGCGCGTAATCGTCGCAATCGCCTTTGTACGAGTTGAATTCAAGGTTATGCCCGTTCTGGCGCATATTGAAGTCGAGCCATTCGGAATCGTGCCAATATTCAGAGGAACCGCGTCCTCCGCAGGGATGGAACGTCGCGAGATGAGCGCCGCCGTCGCCGCGCTTTAATCCGCGCGCCATCTCTTCGACCGTTTTGCGCTGACTTTCGTTGTCGACCGGTCTGTCTCCTCCGAGAATCCATACGACGCCCTTGTCCTTATACCGCTTGCCGAGCCATTCGCCATATTGGCCCGCGTTCTCCGGATTAAAGAACGTTTCGTCATGCCAATACCGTCCCCAAGTAGGCAGCATGCCGACGTACATTCCGCGTTTGTTCGCTTCGTCGACGACGAAATCGACGCGATCCCAATAGTCGTCGTATTCGCCCGGTTTTTCGAGCGGGATCGGGGCGGCGGGGTTGGGCCCAAAGGGCAGAAAACCTTCCGCGCTGGGTTTTGTCTTGCCGTTGAGTTCCGCGACGACGACCGCCTGAATTACGGTGTAGCCCAGCTTCTGACGGTTGTCGAGATAAGCGACCGTATCTTCTTTATTGAGGCTGTGAAAGAGCTCCCACGCCGTATCCCCCAGCCAGAAGAACGGCTTGCCGTCTTCCGTGACAAGAAACCGGCGATTGTCGCTGACTTTGAGACGCGGCGTCGGGGACGCGGCCAGTAGGACGGACGCAGACGTCAGAACGAGAACGAGCGACGCCATAACAAATGTGAAGCGTTTCATAGGCTTTCCTCCTGCAGGCTCGGCCGACCGTTAAAAATGCTAAAACGGTCGGCGGATGAAGCGGACGTTCGAAATATACCGCGCAATCGGCGCCGCGTTCCCCGTCGGCTCGGACTAAGCGCCGGCGGACGCCGCAAGGCGTTTGGATTCCTCCGCATACCGCTTGAGAATATCGACAAGCTCGTCGGCGATTCGCTCTTCCTCGCAGAAGACGCGATTTGCGCCCGCGCGTTTGAGAAGCGACACGTTGAGGCTGTATCGTGCTCGCGCGACGATTTGCAGCGTCGGGTTCATATCGCGCGCCGAACGCACGACGTTGAGCGAAAGGTCGTCTCGCGGAACGGTAACGAAGACCGCGTCGGCGTGGTCTATGCCAGCCGCGCGCAGATTCTTCTGATCGGCGCCGTCGCCGACGACGGTCGCTATTCCGTTTTGTTCAAACGGATGGAGATTGACGGGATTGAAATCGACGAGGCATACGCTCCCTCCCAGCGACACAATTTCGTCGGCGACGCGTTTGCCAATGTGGCCCGCGCCGACAATAACGACGTGTCCCGCCGACTTCTTGATTCTTTCGCGCAGTTCGGGAGCGATCGCTTCGTCGGAGTTGGTCGGGGTTAATTCTTCCGGTTTCATACCGAACTTCGTAAGCGCGAGCTTGACCATATAAGGGGTAACGACAAGCGACGCCACGGAAACAAAGAGCATTGTGTTGTACGTCGATTCCTTGATCGCATGCGCGGAGTAGGCCAGCGCCAGAATCATAAAGGCGAGTTCTCCGATCTGCGAAATACTCGTTCCGAAGGCGAGCGCGCCGCGGAAATCCATGCCGCACGCTTTAAGCGCGCCCGTCGCGCAGAGCGCCTTGGACAGAATCGCGCCCGCGAGCGTTACAAGACAGACGACCGGATGCTCGAAGACGTAGGCAAAGTCCGTCATCATGCCGAGCGAGATAAAGAACATTGCGGAGAACGTCTCGCGGAAGGGCATAACGAGCGCGTCGATCTGATGAGTCAGCCGATTCTCCCCAAGCGCGACGCCTGCGGCGAGCGCGCCGAGCGCGGGCGTGAGGCCGAGCAGTTTCGCGACGAGGCACATGCCCACGAGGACGAGAATCGCATAGAGAATGACCATGTCGTTGGACTGCAGTTTCGCCAATCGCGGAATCGTGTAATTGACGTTTGCGAACTTCAAGATGAGTACGATCGCGCAGAACGCAATGGATTTAAACGCCATGTCGATCCACGGATTCTGAACCCAGAGCGCGACGTCGCCGCTGCTTTCGGCTCCGAGAACGCGCGGCAAAACGAGGAGAAGAGGAACGAGCGCTAAATCCTGAAAGATGAGGAGTCCCAAAGTCGCCTGCGCGCGTTTGGTATCCGCCTGGCCCAGGTCCGTCATACTCCGATAGACGAGCGCCGTCGAGCTCAAGGCGACGACGCTTCCGATTGCAAGGCCCGCAATCCACGTCATGCCGAAGAAATGGCAGATCAACATTGTCACCGCGATCGTAACGCCCATCTGCAAGGTTCCGCCGACGAACATGTACTTGGCGGTCGCGGTAAGTTTGTCGAAGGTAAACTCAATTCCAATCGCAAAGAGCAAGAGCAAGCAGCCGAACTCCGTGAGGAGATTGACCGCCTCCGCGCTGGCGTGAGCGTCGTCAATTCTTTTTTCAAGTTTTTCCTGTTCTTTAATCGACTCTTGGATCGACGCGTTGGAATCGGCGACGATGATTTCCGTCTCAATTGCCGGGCCGTCGGGCTCCTGTAATTCTTCCTCTTCGACAAGTTCGCCGGCCTCGTCGAGCAGGTCTAACGAAACGGCGCCGGACTCGGACTGAGACAGATCGGGATCCAGCCGATTTCCGTCGGAGGCTCCTTGCTCTTCCGCGAGGCGCGTGATTTTCGCTTCGCCCGCGTTTTCTTTTTTAAGTTCCTTCGAAAGCGTAAGATCTAAACCGCCGGGGCCGATTAACGCTCCAATGAGAAGGTAACCGATTAGAGGGGAAATTTTAAAATATTTGCAGACGCATCCCGCGACAAAGCCGGATATTAAAATAATCGAGACGTTCAGAATGAAAAGGTCTACCAAGGTCTCGTCCTTTCTTACGATCTTACGCGACGTATATAGAGGGTTTGCCCCATTAATTTCTGTTAAAACACGAGCTTTCAGACGAACGGTCAAAAACTCGCGTTTCTCGACGGATTATAGCCTTTTCACACGTTCTGTAAAGCGGATAATTGAAAATGACGTTGAGACTTAGCTGAGCTCTGCGCGTTCTTTAAGCTGCGCAGCTTGCCTCTTTTGAAGGGTGCGGGGTTACCCTCTCATGCCTCTCATCAGATTGTAGTTTTGGTAGGCGGTGTATCCGAAGAAAAGGGGCATGAAGACGCTCCCGTTTAAGAGAAAGTACGCGGCGACGGCGACGGCGAGAATGAACGAAATGCCAAACGTAAGTCTAACGCCGGAAGGGCCTAAGCTTTTACCGAGTACGGCGAGGAGAATCTGTCCTCCGTCGCACGGGAAGATCGGCGCAAGATTAAAGAGCCCCCAAACGATTCCCAGCCAAATGAATCCGTGAGCGAAGTAATAGACGAAGTAAAGCGCTGCCGGCGATTTGATAATCGACGTAAAACTTTCCGTGAGCGGAGTTAGAACGGGAATGCCAAAGAGCGAGGTCGAAATTTCAAACCGCGTTCCGAAAAGACTGAGAATAATAACGAAAACGAGTACGGACGCAAGTTCCGCGAGGGGGCCCGCCGCGGAAGTTAACGCGTGTTTGCCAAACGAGACGTCGCGCGTGCGCGCCGTCGTCAGGCCTCCGAAGACGAACGCGCCGCTTTGCGTATGACCGATTCCAAGGTCAATTTGGGGAACGCCCCCGTAGAGCTTTCGCATAGAGAGCGCATGGCCGAACTCGTGCGCAAGGAACGTCAGCAGCATCGCCGCGGACCAGCCGAGCAGACCGAAGAGCCACGGTCCGTCGTTGCCGGAGGAGAACGGAGAGAAGAATACGCAAACGAGCCAAAACGTCGCCATAACGCGCACGGGAATTCCAAAGAGATTGAATTTCCAGTCGAATTTTGAGAAGTCCATATTGCGTTTGCGTATTTTTCTTCAGTCGTCAGTTGAACGCCCGCGGCGCGGAACCGCTCGGCGCGCGTCGGGCGCCCCGCGCCCTTACGGGCTGTTTGTCAGACCCCGGCTTTAATGGCGGCGAGGAGACCGCGCACGTAACCGAGAGATTCCATAAAGCCCGGGAACGGATCGTTCGCGTCGATTTCATATTCGAACGGGCAAACGCGGTCGTACCCGACTTCAATGAGGACGCGCATGAGTCCGAGCAGGTCCATGGAGCCGTGCCCGCAGATAACGCCGTGTCCGGAAGGCTTCCATTCGGTCATGTCCTTGACGTGGAAGTCGAAGATGCGGTCGTGATATTCGCGAATCGCCTTAATCGGATCTTCGCCGGCGCGAATCGCGTGCCCCGTGTCGAGCGCGATCCCGACTCCGGGATCCAAGTCCTTAACGCGTTCCCAGACGGACTGCGCCGTCGGATAGCGCTTGTCCTCGGGCCCGTGATTGTGAATCGCGAGGAGAATACCCGTCTCTTTAACTTTCTGTTCGGCGTAAGGGAGAAGCGACCAATCGGGCACGCCGACGATCGAGACGCATCCGAGCGCTTTAGCGTAACGGAACGCGTTGTCGACGTCTTCCTGCTTCGACATATAGACGACGCCGCAGGAGTAGATTTCCAACCCGGCGTCCTTGAATTTTTTCGCCATGGCGGCGCATTCTTCGTCGGTCGATTTGAGCGAAAGGTGCATCTCTTTGAGCGTGACTTTTTTAATCTCCGCTTTTTTGCACCAGTTAATGAGCTGATCGACGTTAAAATTCCGGAACGAATACGACGCGACGCCGAGCTCAAATTTCGGCTCGCGCGCCGCTGGCGTTTCCTGCGCGCTGAGCGCGGCTGTTTCGTTGAACGCGAGCCCCGCGGCGACCGCGCCGGCGGCGCCAAAGAAAGAACGGCGCGTACAGTTCATTTTCATCTCCTTATAACGTGCTAAGTTGTCGCTTCAAAATCACGCTTGCGGCGGTTCGATTCCGAAGTCGGCGATTGTGAAAAGGGACTGGAACGAGTATCCGCGATCGGTAAACGCTTTGGCGCCCCCTTCCATACGGTCGAGAATCGCAATAACGCCGTCGACTCTAATTCCTTCGGCTTCGAGCCGCTCGATCGCTTTGAGCGAGCTTCCGCCGGTCGTAACGACGTCCTCGACGACGATTACGCGGTCTCCCGCCTTAACCGGGCCTTCGACGTATTTCTTCGTTCCGTGGTCTTTGGTCTCTTTGCGAACGATAAAACCTTTGAGGTCAAGTCCGCGCATGCCAGCGACCGTAATGATCGCGGCGCAGATCGGATCGGCGCCGAGCGTCATGCCGCCGACGGCGTTCGGGAGTTCGCCTTTCTCTAAAATCAGGTCGAGAATCCCTTCGCCGATAAGCGTGGCGCCGTGAGAATCGAGAGTCGTCATTCGACCGTCGCAGTAATACTTCGACTTTTTGCCCGACGCCAAGGTGAAGAACTCGCCCTCCGGGGCAATTTTGAGAGAATTTTCGCGGAGGATCGCCGCCAACTTTTCTTTACTGTACATAAATTCTCGCCTGTCTGATTCCAAATTGTTTTTGGCCGCGCGACATGCGCGTTCGTCTGCGGTAGATTATAGCGCGGGAAGTTTGAAATACAACATGACGGAGAAATTTTGACGCTGTTCCGCGCGGCGCGGTATTCAGCGCGCGGACGGAATAAAAGACCAGTCGGAAGTATAGCTCGGAGAAACGAACGACGAGTTCGGCCGCCATGCGCGGCGTATTCCTTCGGCCGCGAAGAAGACGGCGCCTCCTCCCATGCGCGCGTTGAGCGAATCGAGCGCGCGGCAGAGTCTTTGATCGCGGTCGCGCCTTTCCTGCGGACGGTTCGGATCGGGATCAAACAGATATTGACGTTCCGCCGCGACCGTTTCGTCGACCGTCGCAAGCGCGACGACGCCCGCCTTTTTATAGCCGTAGCCCGGCGCGTAGAGCTGGCGCGCAAGTTTGAGCGCGACTTCAATGAGTTCGGGCGTCGAGTTAGTCGGCTTGGGGAAGTTCATCGCGGCGCCGACGCAGCGTTGCGGCGCGCGTTCATTGTGGCGGTTCGTCGTTATATAGACGTAGAACCCGGACGCGACGATTTGACGCGCGCGCATTTTAGCGCCGGCCTTGGCGGCAAAGGTTGCGATCGGCTTCTCCAGCTCTTCGAGCGACTCGATATTTTCTCCGAACGACCGCGAAATTTGGAGCGACTTCTGCGGTTCCGGAGGTTCGAAGTCGTACTCCTGTTCTCCGCGCAGCTCCCTGACGAGTCTCTCTTGGACGATCGAAAACGATTCGCGCATAAACTTGGGATCAAGTCTGGCGAGATCGAACGCGGTGCGGACGCCCGTTTTCAGAAAGGTCGCCGAAAGCCGTCTGCCGACGCCCCACACTTTATCGACGGGCAGCCGCCGAAGTCCCGCGGCGCGTTCTTCCCGGTTAAAGAGGAGCGCGTACTTTTTGCCCGTCTTGGCGCATTCGTCTTTGGCGAGCCGGCTTGCCGCTTTGGCCAGCGTGCGCGTCGGCGCGAGCCCCAGCGAGACGGGAATTCCGGTCCAACGCCGCGTCGTCGTTACGATCTCTTCGGCGAGCGCTTCGAGCTCTTCCCGAGTCTGGCGCGGTATGTCGCCAAGCGCTTTTCCGTCGTCCGGATCGTCGGCAAGCCCGTGAAAGCGGTCGTTTGCGTCGACGAAGCGGCCCGTAAGATCGAGGAACGCCTCGTCGATCGAATAGACGTCGATAAGCGACGTCCACCGCGAGAGCGTCTGAATGACGCGGCCGCTCAAATCGCTGTAGAGCGCGAAATTGCCCGACCGAACGACGACGCCGTGCGACTCCGCAAACGATTTCAATTTGAAATACGGTTCGCCCATCGGAATCTGCAGAGCTTTCGCCTCCGGCGACCGCGCGACGACGCATCCGTCGTTGTTCGAGAGAACGACGATAGGGCGCCGCGCCCAATCGGGGCGAAAGACTTTTTCACACGACGCGAAGAAACTGTCGCAGTCGATGAGGCCGATAATTTTTGTCATTTTGGCCGGGGAGACTCGCGCGTTTGGGCGTAAGTCCGAGAGTAAACGGAGACGGCGGAACGGTCGGACGGCCCGACGCCGCACGCCTGAAATCAGTATCTTGACGCGGCGCGTTCGTACTGATACAATCGGTTTCCGAACACGCTTGACCTTTATTGTAACGTTAATTGTCCGCGGCGTCAAGCAAAAAATATTAGGGCGGACGCATTATGGAAAATCGGCAATGAACATTAAAAAATATAGCGCTTTTTTAACAATTTGTGCGGTCGTTTTCTGTATGGGCTCGTTAAAAACGGCTCTTGGGGACGGATTGGCGGATCGGTCCGCGCGTCCGACGACCGACGCGGTAACGCGCGGCGTAATCTATCAGATCAATCTTCGCGCGTTTACTCCGGAAGGGACGCTTGCCGCCGCAAAGGAGAAGCTGCCGAAAATTGCGGAACTGGGCGCGACGATCGTCTATCTCTGCCCGTTCATGCTCTCCGACGACGATTCCCGGCAGGAATTTTGGTCGCCGCGCCAGAAGAAGTCGGGCATGAACAATCCGCGCAATCCGTACCGCATTAAGGATTACTTCAGCGTCGATCCGGAATACGGAACGGAGGCGGACCTTCACGCGTTTGTCGACGCGGCGCACGGGCTCGGGCTGAAGGTTCTGTTCGATTTAGTCTACTTGCACTGCGGTCCTACGGCCGTCTTTATCGAGGAGCATCCCGATTTCGTTAAGCGGGACGGACAGGGCGGGATTCTCAACGCGGCGTGGGGATTCCCCGGCTTGAACTTTGAGTCGCCCGAATTGCGCGAATACCTGTGGAGCAATATTGAACTTTGGACGCGCGATTTCAACGTCGACGGTTTCCGACTTGACGTCGGGGACGGCGTTCCGCTCGATTTTTGGCTCGAAGTCCGCAAGCGTCTCGACGCGATCCGCCCCGGCATGATACTTTTTTCGGAAGGGACGCGCCGGGAAGATCAGCTTGAAACGATGGACCTCAATTACGGCTTTCCGTTTTTTGACGCGCTCAACGCGGTTATGGCGGGCAAGAAGAGCGCCGCAGAGATATCCAAGAGTTGGACGAACGTCGCCGGAGAGCGGCCCAAAGGGGCGCGGTTTACGCGTTATTTCGACAACCACGATATCGCGAACGACGACTATGAGAACCGCCGCGAAACGCGTTGGGGCGACGCCGGCGTCCGCATGGCGCTCGCGCTGATCTTTACGGTCGACGGAACGCCGATGCTCTATAACGGTCAGGAAATCGCCGACGCCAACCGCCATTCGATTTTCGGCAAACTGCCGATCGACTGGTCGAAAGCGGAGACTCAGGCGGGCCGGGACCGATTCGCGTACGTTCAAAAGCTCATAAAAATGCGCCGCGAGCACGCCGTGTTTACGTCGCCCGAACTCGAATGGCTGACGCCGGACAATCCCGACGACTGCGCCGCGTTCCTGCGCAAGAGCGCCGACGAGACGGTTTGGTGCGTCTTTAATCTGACGCAAACTCCCAAACGGGAGAACTTCCGATTGCCCGACGGCTGCGCGTTCGTTGAGCCCCTTATTTCCAGTACGGGCCTCCTCCTGAAAGACGGGGAGCTGTCCGTCGACCTTCCCGCGTACGGATTTGCCGTCGTTAAACTTGTTCCCCGAAAAGTGGATGAAAACAAATGAGAAAATATATTTTT
>CADACS010000051.1 GCA_902786505.1 uncultured Planctomycetota bacterium
CGCCTAAATTAATAATATAAACGAGTCTGCTTTGTAAATTATCGCGTTAACTTTTGCATGCGCGTTATATTTACAAATCAAACAATTATAAGACTAACGGAATAAACAGCTTTATGCGGCTGAATATCCGTAAACTATTATAGGCGCATTATGAAACGATAACAAGATCAGTTTGCTTTTTCAGAAGTTTTTTTGGGTTTTCGTATGAGGAAAGAGGATTGCGCCGTTTTTAACGGCAGGGGCGCGTAGAAAGGCGGGAACGTGAAAAAAAGGCGGCGAACGAAGAAACGGTTCGCCGCCGCAGGGAAAGCGTTATTCCGCGTAGCGCGCGATCGGTACGAAGCGTTATTCCGCGTAGCGCGCGATCGGTACGCGCTTATGTTCGCTGATTCGGTGCAGCCGGTCGATTTTCTCTTTTTTATCGGGGGGTATCTCTCCGCCCGCGATGTAGGAGTCAAGTTCGGCGTAGGTAACGCCCATCTCGTTTTCGTCGGTCTGTCCTTCGAACAGGGCGGCGCTCGGCGCTTTTTCAATGACGCGCTTCGGCGCGTCGAGATAGCGGAGGAATTCGTAGACTTCGGTAACCGTGAGGTCTGAAATCGGATTGAAATCGCAGGCGCCGTCGCCCCATTTCGTAAAGTACCCGACGTATATTTCACTCGCGTTGCCGGTTCCCGCGACGAGCCGTCCTTCCGCACCGGCAATCGCGTATAGCGTCGTCATGCGCAATCTTGGCGCAATATTGGCGACGGCGGCGGGCGTCGTTTCCGTCGCCGCTTCGAGCGCTTTAAGCTCCGCCTCTTTGACGGGCGTCAGGTCGACGACGCGCGTTTCGATCCCGAACTTATCGGCGACTTCTCGGCCGTCTTTGGCGTCGACGTCGTAGTTGCGCTTCGTCGAGCAGGGCATCTGAACGCCGACCGTATTCTTGCACGCCGCTTTACAGAGTATTCCGACGAGCGCGCAATCCTTTCCGCCGCTGTTTCCAAAGACGATCCCTTTGGCGCCGCTCTTTTTCAAAAGCGACTTAATAAAGGCGACTCTCTTTTCAAATTCCTCTTTGTAATCGCGCATTTTCGCTCCTAACCTAAAAGCTCGATCAGCCGTTTCGCGCTTTCGCGCGTGTCTTCCGGACTGCCGAACGTCGAGAATCGGAAGAAACCTTCGCCGCACGCGCCAAACCCGGCGCCCGGCGTGCCGACGACCTGTATTTCCTCAAGAATGTAATCGAAAAATGCCCAGCTGTCCATACCGCCCGGGCATTTCAGCCATACGTAGGGCGCGTTCTTGCCCCCGCAATACCAGACGCCGATTTTGTCGAGCGCGTCCGTAAGCGTGCGCGCGTTCTCTTTATAGACGCGGATGTTTTCGCGTATTTCTTTTTGCCCCTGTTCCGTAAAAACGGCCGCCGCGCCGCGCTGGATGAGATAAGAGACGCCGTTTGTTTTCGTCGTGCGGTTGCGAACCCACATTGCGTTGAAGTTCATGCCGCCGCGCTCGAGTCCGCGGGGTATGACCGTATATCCGAGACGCGTGCCCGTAAAGCCGGCCGTTTTTGAGAGCGAGCAGATTTCTATCGCGCATTCGCGGGCTCCGTCGATTTCAAAGACGCTGCGCGGGAGCGAATCGTCCTCGATAAACGCTTCGTACGCCGCGTCAAAGAGAATAACCGCGCCGCGCCGATTTGCGAAATCGATCCATTTTTTGAGACCGTCGCGCGTATAAACCGCGCCCGTTGGGTTATTGGGCGAACAGATATAGAGCAGATCGGCGTCGAGATCGTCCGGAGGTTCCGGAAGAAATCCGTTGTCCTGACTGGAAGGAAGGCGGACAATCTTGCGGCCCGCCATGACGTTCGCGTCGACGTAGGCCGGATAGGCCGGTTCGATAATACACGCGGCGCTCGAACGGTCGAAGAGATCGAGGATATCCCCGAGTTCGTCGCTCGCGCCGCTCGAGACAAAGACTTCGCCGTCGTCGAGCGCGACGCCGCGCCGGCCGTAAAATTGCGCTATTGTCGATCGCAGTTCCGGCGCTCCGCATTCAGGCATGTATCCGCGGAACGTCTCTTTCGCCGCCTGATCGTCGACTGCGGCGTGAAGCGCCTGAATAACGGATCCGCACAGCGGGAGCGAGACGTCGCCGATTCCCATGCGGTAAAGGCGCTTGTCCGGATGGTTCGCAAGATACGCCTTGGTCTTTTGCGCAATGTGAAAGAACAGATATGAGTCGCGCAGTTCCGCGTAATGAAGATTCGGACGTATCATAACGCAATTTCTCCTTCGTAAACGAATTCCGCCGGGCCCGTCATGGTCGCCGTTCGGTCTTTCGCGATTTGCACCGTAAGAGTTCCTCCGTCGAGTTCGACTGAAATCGGCACGTTGAAGCCGCAGAATCCCTCATGAACCGCGGCCGCGGCGCACGCGCACGCGCCCGTTCCGCACGCGAGCGTAACGCCGCTGCCGCGTTCCCACACACGGGTACGGAGCGTCGATTCGTCGACCGCCTGCGTAAACTCGACGTTGACTCCGCCGGGAAACGCTTTATTTCGTTCGAGTTGCGGCCCGAGCGACGTAAGGGGCGCGCGCTCGGCGTTGTTGACAAAGACGACCGCGTGCGGATTGCCGACGGAAACGGGCTTGCACACGACCTTGCGTCCGTCGACGTCGACGATCATGTCGTCGCCCCACGTAACGGCGCCCATGTCGACGGTAACGGCGCGCGCTTTTCCGCCGCTTGTGTGAAGCGTCAGCGTTTTTATACCCGAAAGCGTTTCGATCGTGAGACGCGTCCTGTCGACGTATCCTTTGTCGTATAAATATTTGCCGACGCAGCGAATTCCGTTGCCGCACATTTTCGCTTCGCTTCCGTCGGCGTTAAAAATGCGCATTTTGTAGTCGGCGATCTCTGAGCGGCAGATGTAGATAAGCCCGTCCGATCCGACGCCGAAATGACGGTCGGAAAGCTTGACCGCAAGTTCCGTGACGTTCGACGGAACTTCCCCGAATATATAGAGATAATCGTTGCCAAGTCCGTGCATTTTCGTGAAGCGCATTGTTATTCTCCTCTTTCATTCTTCGTCAATTCTTGAAACGCGCATCGTCAGTTCTTCCAAGACGTCGAGGAGCGCTTTGACGGTGTCCAGCGACGAGAACATGGTTATATTGTTTTGAGCGGCGCACCGCCGGATTTCTACCCCGTCCTGCCGGTGACTGTCGCCCGCGACGGGCCGCGTGCAGATAACGTAACTTACGTATCCGGCGCGAATAGAGTCGAGAATTTCCGTGCTCCCTTCTGAGAGTTTGCGTCGGGAGCGCGTATGAATTCCGTGTTCTTTGAGAAAGCGCGCCGTTCCGCTTGTCGCTTCAATATTGAATCCCATATTGTAGAACTGTCTGACAAGCGGGAGCCCTTCGTTTTTATCTTCGTCGGCGAGCGAGACGAAAACGGTTCCGTAATTCTGCATTTTCATGCCGGATGCGATCATCGCTTTGTACATGGCGCGATGAAGCTTGCGGTCGTACCCGATCGCTTCGCCCGTCGATTTCATTTCGGGAGAAAGATACGCGTCCATCCCGCGAAGTTTCGAGAAGGAGAACGCGGGAACCTTTACGTAGTACCGCTCTTTCTCTTTCGGATAGATTTGCGTGAACCCCTGTTCTTTTAAGCTCTTGCCGAGCATAACGAGGGTCGCGATATCCGCGAGGTTATAGCCCGTCGCCTTGGAGAGGAACGGAACGGTGCGCGACGATCGCGGATTGACTTCGATAATATAGACTCGTTCGTGTTCGTCGACGATAAACTGAATGTTGAAGAGCCCTTTAATTCCGACGCCAAGTCCAAGTCTGCGCGCGTAATCGAGAATGATCTCTTTGACGATGCGGCTGAGCGAGTAACTCGGATAGACGCTGATAGAGTCGCCGGAGTGTACGCCGGTACGTTCGACGAGCTCCATAATTCCCGGAATAAAGACGTCGGTTCCGTCGCAAACTCCGTCGATTTCCACTTCTTTGCCGCGTATATACTTATCGACGAGAACCGGCTTGTCGGCGTCGATTTCGACCGCCGTGCGCAGATAGCGCCGCAGGTCTTCTTCCGTCGCGACGATCTGCATGGCGCGTCCGCCGAGTACGAAGCTCGGACGCACAAGGACCGGGAATCCGATCTCCTTCGCCGCGGCGATTCCCTCGTCGACGCTCGTAACGGCGCGTCCTTTCGGCTGCGGAATATCCAACTCGGCGAGCAGCTTCTCGAATTCGTCGCGGTTTTCCGCGCGGTTGATGGCGTCGACGCCCGCGCCAATAATCTTGACGCCGCGATCGTGAAGAGGCTGCGCAAGATTGACGGCCGTCTGACCGCCTAGCGTCGCGATAACTCCGTCCGGCTGTTCAAGTTCGACGACGTTCATGACGTCTTCGACGCAAAGCGGCTCGAAATAGAGTTTGTCGGAGCACGTGTAGTCGGTCGATACCGTTTCCGGATTGTTGTTGATAATAATCGCTTCGTAACCTGCCGCCTTGATCGTCTTAATGGCGCGGACGGTCGAGTAGTCGAATTCGACGCCCTGACCGATGCGGATCGGCCCCGAGCCCAGTACGACAATCTTTTTGCCCGAAGCGACGACCGATTCGTTCTCCTCTTCGTAAGTCGAGTAGAAGTAAGGGATATAGCTTTCGAATTCCGACGCGCACGAGTCGATCATCTTATAGACGGGCCGAATTCCGTTTTCGCGCCGCATTCGGTAGATTTCAAGTTCCGTCCGATTCCAGAGTTCGGCGATCGCGCGATCGGAGAACCCCATTTTCTTAGCGTCCTTGAGAACGTCGATATTTCCGGGCTGATTTTGAATTTCCCGTTCTTCCTCGACAATATTGCGCAGCTTGCGAATAAAGAACTTATCGATTTGCGTCGTCTCCGCGATCCGCTCGACTGAAACGTTAAGCCGGAGCAGCTGCGCTATGGCGTAAACGCGGTCGTCCGTTCCGATTGCGACGTATTCGAGTAATTTCTCGGACGTCCAGTCGTCAAATTTGCGCGACCGCAGGCCGTAGATTCCGATTTCGAGCGACCGTATCGCTTTGAGCAGGCTCTCTTCGAACGTGCGGCCGACGCTCATGACTTCCCCGGTCGCCTTCATCTGCGTGCCGAGCGAATTATTGGCGTCCGCGAATTTGTCGAACGGGAACCGCGGCGCCTTGGTTACGACGTAGTCGAGCGCAGGCTCAAAGATTGCGGGCGTATTGGCGAGCTTGATTTCGTCGAGCGTCATTCCGATTCCGATTTTGGCCGAAACGCGCGCGATCGGATAGCCGCTGGCTTTCGACGCGAGCGCGGAAGAGCGCGACACCCGGGGATTGACTTCGATGAGGTAATACTGGAACGAATTCGGATCGAGCGCGAACTGGACGTTGCAGCCCCCTTCGATTTGGAGCGCCCGGATGATCTTGAGCGCCGAATCGCGGAGCATGTGATACTCTTTATTCGTCAGCGTTTGCGACGGACACACGACGATCGAGTCGCCCGTGTGGATTCCGACCGGATCAAGGTTCTCCATATTGCAGATCGTAATCGCGGAATCCGCGCTGTCGCGCATGACTTCGTACTCGATCTCTTTAAATCCTTTAATACTTTTTTCAATAAGGACTTGCCGAATTGGAGACAGAGCGAGCGCGTTCTTCATAATCGCGACGAATTCTTCTTCGTTATTCGCGAATCCGCCGCCGGACCCGCCAAGCGTAAAGGCGGGCCGCAGCACGACCGGATAGCCGATCTTTTCGGCGATAGTCAGTCCTTCCTCAATCGATTCCGCCACGTCCGACGGAAGGACGGGCTCGTTGATCTCCTGACATAACTCCTTGAATTTCTCCCGGTCTTCCGCGCGTTCGATACTCTTGCTCTTCGTTCCGAGGAGCTCGACCTGACATTCCGCAAGCACGCCTTTCTTTTCGAGCTGCATGGCAAGGTTGAGGCCCGTTTGCCCCCCGATGCCCGGCAGTATGGCGTCGGGCCGTTCGTAACGCACGATCTTAGCGATATATTCGAGCGTCAGCGGCTCCATATAGACTTTGTCCGCGATCGACGTGTCGGTCATAATCGTCGCCGGATTGGAGTTGCACAGGACGACCTCGTATCCTTCTTCTTTGAGCGCCAGACACGCCTGAGTGCCCGCATAGTCAAATTCAGCCGCTTGACCGATCACGATCGGGCCCGATCCGATCACGAGTATTTTGTGGATATCCGTTCGTTTAGGCATTCTTCTTACCCTCCGCCATGAGTTGAACGAACTGATCGAAGAGATACGCGCTATCCTGAGGACCGGGCGCGCTTTCCGGATGGTATTGGACGCAGAAGACGCGGTCTTCTTTGCAGCGCAGACCTTCGACCGTGCCGTCGAGCGCGTTGAGGTGCGTTACGGCGAGCGGCGTCTGCGCTAAACTGTCGGCGTCGACCGCGTAGGAGTGGTTTTGCGACGTTATTTCATATTTCCCGGTCTCTAAGTTTCGAACTGGATGGTTTCCGCCGCGATGTCCGAATTTCAGTTTATACGTTTTCGCGCCGTAAGCGAGCGCGGTGATCTGCAACCCGAGGCATATTCCGAAGATTGGGTATTTCCCAAGCAGCGCGCGAACCGTCGCTATAGTTTCCGGAACGTCTTCCGGGTTTCCCGGCCCGTTCGAGATAAAAACGCCGTCCGGTTCGAGCTCTTCGATATATTGAGGCGCCGTGTTCCAAGGGGCTATCGTAACGGAACATCCGCGCGCGTTGAGCGAACGAACGATATTCGCTTTCATACCGCAGTCGATCGCCACGACGTGAAACCGGTGGTTTTTCGCGAACGCCGCGACGACGCTCTTGCGGCTCACCCGCGAAACGGCGTCGGTCGGGATCGCGGTCTCGCGAAGCGTTTGAATCGCTTTGTCTTTCGGCGTCGACGCGGAGGTGATAAGCGCGTTTCGGCTTCCGAAATCGCGAATCGAGCGGCCGAGTTTGCGCGTGTCGATTCCGGACAGGCCCGTCACGCCGTACTTCTTCATGACGTCGCCGAGCGACGCCGCGCTGCGGAAATTCGAAGGTTCGTCGTTGTAATCGCGAACGATAAACGCGCCCAGCGTCGGCGTGTGCGTCTCGTAATCGTCTTCCGCCATGCCGTAATTCCCAATGAGAGGATACGTCATGACGACCGCTTGATACGTATACGACGGGTCGGAAAGGATTTCCTGATATCCGACCATAGACGTGTTAAAGACAACTTCGCAAACTTTGTCTTCCGGCGAGCCGAAGGAATACCCGTAGTATTCCTGCCCGTCTTCTAAGACTAATTTCCGATTGTATTCCCTGAACATAATCTCCTCGTTTTCCCAAGGGTTCTCCCGCCCCGCTTGCCGGGAGAAATTTCGTTCGGCTTTTTCGCCGCCGGCGCGCGTTTTGAGCCCGTTTTCGGCGTCGCGCGCCCTTTATATGACAAAAACGTCCCAGCCTGATTCGCTCAGGTTAGGACGCCGTTGTTCGTTTATTTTCCGCTGTCTCCGTAATTGGAGAGGACGCGCGCCGACGGATCGTCGACCTTGCATCCTTCCCAGTTTGGATTAGGCAGCCAGAAGTCGACGATCATCTCGCCCTGGCCTGGATAGTACTTTTCAAATATCTCCCGATAGAGCAGGGACTCCTTTGTAAAGGGCCGCGCGTGGTCGTAGCGCTTTCTCTTCTCCTCAAATTCCGCGTCGGTAAATTGAGTTTCCGCATACTCTTTGAGATAGTCGACCATCGAATGGCCGACCGCGTCGGAGAACGCCGCTTTCTCGCGCCAGAGAATTTCTTTCGGCAGATAATCCCCCTCTTCAAACGCGTGTCGGAGAAGATATTTCCCTTTTCCGTACTTATTGATTTTCAGTTCGGGATCGAGCGCCATTACATACTTAACGAAGTCGAGATCGCCGAACGGCACCCGCGCTTCGAGCGAGTTGACCGAGATGCACCGGTCGGCGCGAAGAACGTCGTACATGTGCAGTTCCCGAATTCGTTTCTCCGCCTCCTTCTGGAATTCCGCGGCGTTCGGCGCAAAGTCGGTGTATTTGTATCCGAAAAGCTCGTCGGAAATTTCGCCCGTAAGAATAACGCGGACGTCGCCCCGCTCGTGAATCGCCTTGCAAACCAGGTACATGCCGATACTTGCGCGAACCGTCGTAATATCGAACGTTCCGAGCAGCCGAACGACCCAGTCGAGGGAAGAGATAACGTCGTCCGGCGTCATATAGACTTCCGTGTGATCGCTTCCAATGTAGTCGGCGACCTGCCTTGCGTATTTCAGATCGATCGCGTCTTCCGTCATGCCGATCGAGTAGGTTTTAATCGGAACGGACGATTTCTTCGCCGCAATGGCGCACACGAGCGAAGAGTCGAGCCCGCCCGAAAGGAGGAACCCGACCGGCGCGTCGGAAACGAGGCGCTTTTCTACCCCGGCGACGAGTTTTTCCCGAATCTTGCGGCACGCCGTTTCCAGACCGTCGCTGCAAACCTGATCCGCTTTTTCGATTTGCGAATACCGGACGAATTTACCGGCCCGATAATAGCATCCGGGCGGGAAAGGCATAATTTTTTCGCACAGGCCTACAAGGTTTTTCGCTTCGCTGGCGAAGACAATCGCGCCAGAGGGCGCGTAACCGTAGTAGAGCGGTCGAATTCCAATCGGATCACGCGCCGCGATGAATTCGCGCGTTTGGCCGTCGAAAATAACGCACGCGAATTCCGCGTCGAGCCGAGCGAACATATCGACTCCGTATTCCCGGTACATCGGCAGAATAATCTCGCAGTCGCTGTCGCTCCGAAAGCTGTAGCCCTTCTCGATAAGAGCGGCGCGTTCCTTTTCGAAACCGTACAGCTCGCCGTTGCACACGACGTAGGAACCGTCGAACTCAAACGGCTGCATTCCTTCCGGCGTAAGTCCCATAATCGCCAGTCGGTGGAAGCCGAGCAATCCCTCGCCCGTGTCGACGATCAGACTGGCGTCCGGCCCTCGCGAGACCGTCTGTGCGAATCCCAATTTAAACAGATCGACGTCGACGTCCTTTTCGCAATATCCCATAATTGAACACATGGTTCGCAACTCCTCTTGTTTTCGCGCAATAATACCTGCGCGTCCGTTATTCTACGTCTTGCAGCGCGTCCCAGCCCTCTTCGCCCGTTCGGACTTTAACGACGTTCTCCACGTCGTAGACAAAGATCTTTCCATCCCCGATGTGCCCGGTATAGAGCGCTTTTTTCGCCGCGTTAATGACTTCGCGGACCGGAACTTTGCTCACGACGACGTCGACTTGAATCTTCGGCAGTAAATTGACTTCGACCTGCACCCCGCGGTAGAATTCCGGCTTTCCTTTCTGAACGCCGCATCCGAGCACGTGCGAAACGGTCATGCCGGTAATCCCGATATCCATGAGTTTCGTTTTGAGATTTTCAAACCGCGCCTCTTTGCAGACGATTTCAACTTTTGTCATTTTGGGGCCGGTCCCTTCGTCGAACGTCGGCAGACGCTTAACGGGAATCGCTTCCGCGACGGGCGTTTCCCCCGTAACGACCGTCGGACTGGGCGCCGCGTCCGAACCGTCGTCCGCGATCGACTGCGGCTGCATGGCGAAACCGGAGTAAGCCGTGAGAAGGCCGTGTTCCGAAAGGTCGAGCCCCATGAGCTCTTCTTCCCGGCTCGCGCGCAGCCCGACCGTCTTTTTAATCGTTAAGAAGACGATCGCGCTTGCCGCGGCTACGTAGAGCGCGACCGCGCCGACGCCGAGCGCCTGCACGCGGAGAAAATGCGTTCCGCCGCCGTAAAGGAGGCCCGCTTCCGTATTGACGCCCGTGGCGAAGAGCCCGACGAGCAGCGTTCCGACCGCGCCGCAAACGCCGTGCACCGAGATTGCGCCGACCGGATCGTCGATCTTAACGAGCTTGTCGAAAAACTCGACGGAAAAGACGACGAGCAGACCGCATACGAGCCCGATAACGGCCGCGCCAAGCGGATTGACCGCGTCGCAGCCCGCCGTGACGCCGACGAGGCCCGCGAGCGCCGCGTTGTACGTCATCGAGACGTCCGGTTTGCCGTAGCGCAGCCAAGTGAGAATCATTGTGACGGAGCATGCGACGGCCGGAGAAAGGTTGGTGTTGAAAAATACCAGACCGGCCGTTTCAACGAGCGAGTCGGAATCCATACCGACGGTCGAGCAGCCGTTGAATCCGAACCACGCAAACCAGAGAATAAAGACGCCGAGCGCGGCGAGGGTAAGATTATGCCCGAGAATAGCGCGCGGCTTGCCGTCTTTGTCGTATTTCCCCGTACGCGCGCCGATTACCGCCGCGCCGACCGCGGCGCATACGCCCCCGACCATGTGAACCGCGGTCGAGCCCGCGAAGTCGTGGAAGCCAAGCGAAGCGAGCCATCCGCCGCCCCAAATCCAGCGTCCGGTAATCGGATAGATCAAAATGGAGATGCACAGCGAGTAGAGCAGGTACGCGCTGAATTTTGTGCGCTCCGCCATGGCTCCGGATACGATCGTCGCCGCGGTCGCGCAGAAGACGGTCTGAAAAATCGCGTACGCCCACAGCGGCACGCCGGCTGGAAGAATCGCGCTGTAGTCTCCTCGCACCGTGGGATCAAAAGAGCCGAAATAAGCCGAGCCCGCCCCGAACATGAGTCCGAAGCCCACAAGCCAATACGCGGTCGAACCGAGGCTTAAATCCATGAGGTTTTTCATGAGGATATTGCCCGTATTCTTGGCGCGGGTAAATCCCGCTTCGCACAGCGCGAATCCCGGCTGCATAAAGAACACAAGCGCCGCTCCCAGCAACACCCACGTCGTATTGACGCTGCTTAACATATTTTCCATTTTTATTTGTAATCCTATCGGCGTTAGATGAAATAACAAACGCGACGCGCGTGAGACGCCGCCGTCGCCGCTCAGCCTAACCCCATGACCAATTTAACCGAGCGGCGACGGACGTCGTCAAGCGGCGTTACACGCCAAAGAGAAGGTCGCCGTAAGTCGGGTACGGCCAGAACTTTTTGGCGGTTATCGTTTCCGCTTTATCGCACACGACGCGCAGTTCGACCATTTTGGGAATGAGCGAGTCGCGAATCGCTTCCGATTGCGGTATAACGTCTTCGATCGCCTCTACTTGGACAATCGCGTCTTCGAGCGCTTCCGTTCGGACCGCGATCGCGTCGGCGACGGCGGAGAGCTTCTTAACCAGCTCCGTCTCATACGCGCAGGGCAGGTCGGGCGCGAGCGCCTTTTTCGCTTCCGCGGTCTTGGCGACTTCGAGCGTATAAGCGAGCGCAGCGGGCGCAATGAGCGTCTTGGCCATTTCCGTCATGGCGTTCGCCTCGATTAAGACCGATTTGCAGTAGTTCTCGAGCATAATTTCACAGCGCGATTTAAGCTCGACTTCCGTAAAGACGCCGTGGCGCGTGAGCATATCGACGTTCTTTTTATCGAGCAGCCGCGGCATGCAGTCGGGCGTAGTCCGGTAGTTGAGCAGGCCGCGAACTTCGGTCGCTTCTTTAATCCAGGATTCGTCGTATCCGTTCCCGTTAAAGATAATGCGCTTATGGTCGCGGATCGTCTGGCAGATGAGGTCGTGGAGCGCGGATTTGAAGTCGGAGATTCGGCGACCGCCGCGTTGAGCATCATATTGGCGCACGCGATACTGTTCGACGAACCGAGCATGCGGAATTCGAATTTGTTGCCCGTAAACGCGAACGGAGACGTGCGGTTGCGGTCGGTCGAATCCTGCGGAAACTTCGGAAGCACGTCGACGCCCAGTTTCAGCGTCTTCTTTTCCGCGCCCTTATACGGCGCGCCCGTTTCGAGCGCTTCGAGAACCGCGTTGAGTTCGTCGCCGAGGAAGATTGAGACGACGGCGGGCGGCGCTTCGTTGGCTCCCAGACGGTGGTCGTTGCCCGCGGTCGCGACCGAGAGCCGGAGCAGATCCTGATAGTCGTCGACCGCCTGAATGACCGCGCACAGGAAGAGGAGGAATTGCGCGTTTTCGTACGGCGTTTCGCCCGGCGCCATGAGATTGACGCCCGTGTCGGTCGCAATCGACCAGTTGTTGTGCTTGCCGGAACCGTTGACGCCCGCGAACGGCTTTTCGTGAAGGAGGCACACAAGTCCGTGGCGCGCCGCGACCTTCTGCATGATTTCCATCATGAGCTGGTTCTGATCGGTCGCTATGTTCGTCGTGGTGTAGATCGGCGCGATTTCATGCTGAGCGGGCGCGACTTCGTTGTGTTCGGTCTTTGCGAGAATTCCGAGCTTCCAGAGCTCTTTGTTGAGATCTTCCATGTACGCGGCGACGGCCGGTTTAATGACCCCGAAATAGTGATCTTCGAGCTGCTGGCCTTTGGGCGGTTTCGCGCCGAAGAGCGTGCGCCCGGTATAGCGCAGGTCGGGCCGTTTGTCGAACGCTTCTTTCGTAACGAGGAAGTATTCCTGTTCCGAACCGACGGACGAGCGCACCGTTTTAGCCGTCGTATTGCCGAAGAGGCGCAGAATGCGCAGCGCCTGCTTATTGAGCGCGGCCATGGAGCGGAGCAGGGGCGTTTTCTTATCGAGCGCTTCGCCGCCGTAAGAGCAGAACGCGGTCGGAATACAGAGCGTTTTCCCTTTAATGAACGCGTAGGACGTCGGGTCCCACGCGGTGTAGCCGCGCGCTTCGAACGTGGCCCGAATACCGCCGCTTGGGAAAGACGACGCGTCCGGCTCGCCCTGAATGAGCTCTTTGCCGGAGAATTCCATAATGACGCCGCCGTCCGGGGAGGGCGTAATAAAGCTGTCGTGCTTTTCCGCCGTAATGCCCGTGAGCGGTTGGAACCAGTGCGTATAGTGCGTCGCGCCGCGGGCGACCGCCCAATCCTTCATGGCGTCGGCTACCGCGTTGGCGACGCTTACGTCTAGCGGAACCCCTTCGTCCATTGTCTTTTTGAGTGAATTGTAGACCTTAGCGGGAAGCGTAGCCTTCATAACGCGATCGTCGAACACTTGGCTCCCAAAATAATCCGATACCGTTTCCATGCTCAATTCTCCCATAAAAAAAGGCGCCTTTAACGCGCCGCGGTCGACTGTCCGAATCCGCGGAACATTAAAGACGCCTTTGCCTTTGTATGTTTCGGTCTGTGCAAAAAAAAAAGAGCCTTCGAGTTCCTGTGAACCCGAAGACTCCTTTGCCTTCACTGCTCCTATTCTAGTCAATCGTCAGAAGAAGTCAAGAGTATTAGTGAAAAATTATTTAACTTTCTTTAATTTCTTTTCTTTCTTATAATGTATTGCGCTGTAACATATGAAATATCTTTATTTATCGCTGACTCAGAAGCGCGCGGCCGTTTGCGCGTCAGACGGCGTCAAACAAAGAACCGACCGCCTCGCATAAGACGGAGGCGGTCTTTTATAATTCCCCACCCGCTATCCCTAGCGCCCTGGAGCGCAACGCTCAGTATCTTGACGGCAAGATTAAAAGAACCCGCCAAGAGAGGATTAGAACCTGTCCAGACCCGGCCGGAGCGGCTGTTTTCCGGTTTTCTAACGCCGCTTACACATTAAGACGGATATCCCGCCCCCGCGTTACAGGAAAAAGGCGTTTGCCTGATTTTTTTGAGAGACGGGGTTCGGCGCTGCGCCGGCCGAAATCCTTTAGAATAAAAAAGGGCCGTTTTCAAACGACCCTCTTAGCATTACCGTTTCGCTCCAAGAGCGCTTGCGGCCGGAAGCCGCGCCAGGCGCGTCATTCCGTCCAACGTTTGAAGTACGCGGCGGACGCCTGTCCGAGACCGTTGGCGCAAATCTTGACGAACGAGTCGCCGGCGGCCGTTTCAGAATCGACGACCGGCGAGATTCCGCATACGGGATCGGGCTCGGCAAAATTCAACGTCGGGAAGAGCGTTCCGCGCTGGAGCGCCAAGAGACTCGCGACCGTCTCAATTGCGCCCGCGCCCGCGCCCGGATTGCCCAGCGCGCCTTTGAGCGCCGTTACGGGAATCGCGTCGAGCGCGTCGCCCAGAACGTCGCGCAGAGCGAGCGCCTCGGCGGCGTCGAGCGTCGCGTCGCCGCGCGCGTTGGCGTTGATATGCCCGATGGCGTCGACGTCGATCGCGCACTTTTCCAGCAGACGCCTGAGCGAGAGCCTGATCGCTTCCCGGACTGATTCGCGGGTCTGAACTAAGTCGTGCGGGAGCTCCTTGGGGCTTGTAATCGCGCTCTGTTCAACGTCGCGCGCGTGTTTAAGGACGCCGCGATAGACCCCGCCGCAGACTTCGGCGTAGATTTTCGCGCCGCGTTGGAGCGCCGATTCGAGCTCCTCGATGAGAATCGCGCCCGCGCCTTCGCCGGCGACCGAGCCGTCGCGCCGCGCGTCAAACGGCCGGCAGGCCGCGGAGTCGGTCGTTACTTCGCGGTTCTTAATCGCCTCGATGAGCCGCAAGCCGTGAATCCGGGATCCCGTCGCGCCCACGAGCATAACGTCGGCGCGGCCCGACCTGATCGTTTCGACCGCGTCGCCGAGCGCGCCCGCAAAAGACGCCTCCCGATTCGTTACGTCGAACGCGGGGCCGAAGAATTCGTTGTAGATGGTAATGTGGCTCGCCGACATATTGGTGAGATATTTCAGCTGCCAGATCGGCGTCATTTTAGACAGACCGTTTTCACGCCAGTGCGAACCGTCGAAGACATTCTCGCCCGATTCGTTCTGCTTACGGCAGGCGGCCATCGCCTCAATGAGCTCTTGCGGGGTCGTAACGATATAGTCGGAGGCAAAAGAGACTCCTCTGCGGGCGGGTTCGTACGAGTCGCCGAAGTTGGCGTCGAGCAGCGTCTTTTGGGCCGCGGCGACGCCCAGCTGAATCTCGCGCGACATGAGCTTGAGCCCTTTGCGAATCGCCTTCTTTTTGACGTCGTCGAGCTCTCCGAAATCTTGAATCTTGCCGGTGAAGCCGTCGACAGGGGCGACCGCTTTGATCGGGTAGGGCTCCGTTTCTGAGACGGGACGCGCGCCCGAACGAGCTTCGCGAAGCGCGCCGTCAAATTCTTCTAACGTCGACCCAAGCGCGCTAACGACTCCCATGCCGGTAACGACGACCCGTCGAGACAAGTCTTGATTCTTCATTCTATTTCAATCAATATAGAGGATATTGTTCAGCTTTTCATCCTTATAAAGCGAAGACGGCCGCGCCGCCGACGTCGTGTAAAAAGCGACTCTATTATAGCGAAGTAAGCGTTCCCCGTAAAGGGGGAGAAGGGCGCCCGGACACGCCCCCTCGCAACCGGAAACGCGAAGTCTTGGCCCGGCTTTTTGGACGCGGCGGCCGATTCGGCAGGAAAATAAAAAAGCCCGAGGAATTTAGTTCCTCGAGCTTTGTTTGCCGTCGTTTCGGACTGCCGCGCTTTCCGATCGGCGTTTCGGTCAGTAAGGAATGGCGGGAGCCACGCTCGGGTCGTTCGTAACGGGCGGATTCACGTTTCCGCTCGGAGCGGCGCCGCCCGTTCTGGCCGTGGGCGTCTCTACGGCGCGCGTGTCGTAAAGCGAGACGTTCAGATCAATATTCCCCGAGTGTTCCTTGCGGAGCACAAGATCGAGCACGTAATATTCGTGCGGGCGCAGCTGGGAAATGCGGGTCTGAATCTCCGATTGCGCGTTCGGGCGCAAATTCGCGTTCGTCGGCGTCAGGCTGACGAAGCTCGCGCCCTGCGGAATCCTGATCGAAATACTCGTGTCGTAGTAGAATTCCGAGAAGTTATTGATGTAAATCTTATAGTGGACGTCCTGATTGGCGGGCGCAAAGTCGGGCGCGACGACCTGAATTCCGATCGGCGCGGACGTCGTCCACGTGTAATAGATCGTTCTGCTGTCGACGACGACCTCTTTGTATTCCGAGGTTCCGGGCCTGAGAATCGAGACCTTAATCTGGCTCGTTCCTCCGCGCTGGGCGCTTTGGCGAATCTCGACGTTCGCTTTTCCGTCGGCGCCGGTGAGCACGTCGATCGAGCGCGCCAAACCGCCGCGACCGTCGTTAAATCCGCCGTCGCCGGAGAGAATTTCGTAGCGAACGCGCCAGTTCGGGAGCGCCTGGGAATCGGACCGGCGGACAATCGCCGTTTCCAGTCTGCCTGGCCGGTCGACGGCGCCGACCGCCGATTTCGGGAAGAGGAACGCCGCGTCGATCCAGTGGATTTCCGCGCTCGCTCGACGGTAGTCCCAGTTGGGAACCGTGCTCGAAAAGACGGAAACGGAGCTTGTGCCCTCTTCAAGCGAGGTGACCGCCATCCACGACTGACCGCGCAGAATCGTAACGTCGTCTTCCGGCGATTTCGTCCCGCGCGTTATGCGATAGAGCTGACCGGACGTTTCGGTCGTCTCGGAACGCCCTTCAATTTCACGCGAGTTCGAGCGCCATGGGAGATTAAGATTGACGAGGCGCGTCCGCGGATTCGTCGAAACGAAATTGCCAACGCCGGTGAGATCCCACGAAAGCTGCTCGCCGACCCGTAAATGTTGAGAGTCGCTGTCGACGTAGCTCGCG
Source organism: uncultured Planctomycetota bacterium (assembly GCA_902786505.1). Taxonomy (GTDB): domain Bacteria; phylum Planctomycetota; class Planctomycetia; order Pirellulales; family Thermoguttaceae; genus RUG369. The sequence goes on from CADACS010000051.1 coordinate 16,559, forward strand.
ACGAGAATGATCTCCGTTCCGACCGGCGCGGAAATAACGCTTGGCTCCATGAGCACGATCGGGCCGGGCGCGGGCAGTTTTTGCGGGAAAAGGACCCCGCCGTTCGGCTTCTGCGCGGCCCAAACGTAATTTTTAAGATCTACGTGGTTGCGGCGCGCGTAACTGAGTTCAGATTCCGTCGGCTCCCACGCTTCTTTCTTCTGATTGCTTACGGCCGTCGCGCGGGCAATAACGTCGCGTTCGTCGCGCGCTCGGACGCGCTCGACTTCGTCGTTGCTCTGCGAGAAGATACCGCCCGGCTTAAAGAGACAGCACTCGTGATTTCTGAGCGCGTCGCAGCCGGAAAGAGCCGCGCTCAACACAACGACCGCGCACAGTACGGCGCGGAGGGACGACGTTCGTTTGGCGTATTTCGCTTCGCGAACGTTAGCGCGGTGGAAATCGTTTTTCAAGGCCGTCATGACTGTTTCTCTGTTGAAATAGTAAAAATACAAAGTTTTTGCCGCCGTTAATAATTAAAAGACGCGCGTTGAAAGTAACGTTTCGCTGCGAGTCTAGCGGCGACGCCGATATTATAGCCCCTATTCTTCTGAAGTACGTATTTTCAATAGCGGTTTTTCCCAATTTCGTTAAAGATTTTTCGAATCAAATATGTTAAAATCGGTACGAGTCTTTTAAGAGATAACGTTCTGTACAAAACTTTTGTTTTAACTGGTTTTTTGCATAAAATTGATATATTCGTCAAAATCGCGAATTGACCAAATCCGGCTTGCGCGCCCCTTTTAATTTCAGTCGCCGCGCGTATACTTGAACCGGTACGTCCGCGAGCGCTCGCGGCTTTGCCAAAGGATAAACCGTTCTGATTTTGAGAGTCTGTTATGTCGAATAGCCTCGACGTCGCTTCCGGCGCCCAATCTCCTTCGTCGCTCCCGCTTGCGGGCGCAGTCTGTTCGGTCGCCTCTTTGGGCTGCCCTAAGAACTTGGTCGATTCGGAATCGACGCTTGGCCGTTTAATCGCGCTCGGAGCCGAATTCAATCCCGACGCGAGCCAGGTCGACTTCTTTTTGCTCAATACGTGCGGGTTTTTGCGTTCCGCGCGCGCCGAAGCGGAAGAATATATCGCGGAGGCTCTTGAACAGAAGAAGGCGGGCGCGATTCGCTTTCTCATTGTCGCCGGATGCGCCGTCGTTTCCGACGGAAAGGAGCTCGCCGAAAAATATCCGCAGGTCGACGCGTGGCTGAGCCCGTACGACGAGCAGAATATCGGCGACGTCGCGCTCGAACTTTTCGGCGCTAAGCGCGCGCCGGAACAGGCCGCGCCCGCGCTTCCCGTTCTCACGCCGGAGCAGACGGCGGCCGCGAAGTTCCGCTGCACGCCCGCGCGTAATTTGGAGTTCCACGACAAGAGCCGCGCCCGGCTGACCGCGCCCCACGTGGCGTATCTCAAGATAGCCGACGGCTGCGACCGCTTTTGCACATACTGCACGATTCCGAATATTCGTGGCCGTTACGTGAGCAAGCCGTTCGACGCGATTATGGACGAAGCGTCGCGGCTCGCGGATTCCGGCGTGCGCGAGCTCGTACTCATTGCGCAGGAGACGACGTTCTGGGGAAAAGATCTCTACGGCGCGCCCGATCTGAAACGGCTCCTCGCCGCGCTCAAAGAGAAGAACCGGTTCGACTGGATCCGCGTCCTCTATACGTACCCGCTCTTCTGGGACGACGAGCTGATCTCGCTCTTTAAAATGGAGGCGCCGGGAACGACTTCGATCCTTCCGTATATCGACGTGCCGCTCCAGCATTGCAATTCGGAGCTGCTCAAACGCATGAACCGTCAGGTCGATAAAGTCCAGACGGAGGAGTTGCTCGCGCGATTCCGGGAAGAGATACCGAACGTCGTTCTGCGCACGTCCCTTATCGTCGGATTCCCCGGCGAGACCGACGCCATGTATCAGGAGCTCGTCGATTTCGTTGAGAAACAGCGATTCGAGCGCGCCGGCGTCTTTGAGTTTTCGCCCGAGCCGGGCGCGCCCGCGGCCTCTATGCCGGATCAGATCGCTCCGGAGATTAAGAGACGGCGTTTTGAGCGGCTCTACGCGAAGCAAGAGCGTATTTCCCGGCAGTTCGCGCGCGGCAAGATTGGTCAGACGGTCGACGTTATGCTCGATACGCGCTGCGTTTCCGAATCGGGCGAACTCATGCGCAACGTCTGCGTCGGCCGCACGGTCGCCGACGCGCCGGACGTCGACCCGGTCGTCTACGTTACCGGCCGCGATCTCCAGCCGGGCGATCTTATTCCGTGCGAAATCGTCGACGCGCAGGGGATGGATTTAATCGCCGTGCCGACCGATCCGGAAAAGATTTACGTTTCTAAAGGAGAGCGCCGAGAGGCGGCCGAACGCGAGGAAGCGGAGTCGTATCGCGCGCAGGGCCTGACGCCCCCGCAGAAGAAAAAGAAGCGGAACGACCGCCGCGGAGGAAAAGGGAAGCGCAGATAACGGCGCCGGCGCTCTGTATTTAGAGTAAGGAAAAGACCGAAAGAACCGCGAATTCTTTCGGTCTTTTTTTAGCGGACGTCAGCGCGTCCGCGGGGTCGTTTTGAGGTCGTCGAGCGTGCGGCGTTTGGCGTTTTTGGCGTCGGCCTGAATCACTTCGAACGAGGCGATCCGCTTGAGAACGGGGTCGGTTAAGTTGAGCGTCTTATAGAACGCGCCGACTTCGTCGAACATGCCGCAACGCCGCAAGACGTCAAGTTTTAAAACGCGCAGATTTTCGTCTTCCGCGTTTTGGCCGATTAGGAGATCGAGCTGTTCGAGCGCCGCCTTTCGGCACGCGTCGGCCGCGTCGGCGTTTCCGTCGTCGTCGGACGCCCACGCGGCTTCGAGGACGGACCAGAAGGCGTTTTTAACGTCGCCGCCCTCGAGCTTTATGAGATAGAGCCGATAGAAACTTCGCGCAAGTTCGGACGTAAACGCGATTCCGTCGCACGAAACGAACCGCTCGGACGACAGAAACTCTTTGCCAATCTGCGCGGCGTCGTCGATCCGCGCGGCGACGTATCCGCACTCAGGGCATTTCTGAATCCACAGGGGCATAGTCTCGCGGAATTCCCCTGCCGGCCGCGTATCTAAATCGCGCGCGCCGCTCTCTTCAACTTTTCCGACTTCGCGAAAGAGCGTCTCTTTGCCGCAAAGAAAGCATTTTCTAGACCTTGCGTGAACGGTCGCCATTCGATGATTCTCCTTATCTCTCTTTTCCGTCGACGATAAACGCGTTGGAAATCTCGTAATCGCCCCCTTGCCAGCCGTAAAGCCGGAATCGGGGATTGTCGTTGAGATTAGCCAAAAATTCCGGATCGTCAACCGTCGTTTCGAGAACTTTTTTGCCGTCCAGGTACGCGACGAGCCAGTTTCCCTCCCGAGTAAGTTTGAGGCGGTATTTTCGATTTGGTTCCCACGTCGCGTTCGGATTTTCCGCGAGTATAATGCGCTCGTGTTCGTTCTTATACGCGACGAGATACGCGCCGTTGGGATTGACCTCGTAAAAAACGGTTCGCAGTTCGTTTGGCGCGTCGGACGGGCCGAGCGCGATGAACGCGTAGGAGAGCTCGCCCCGGCTCAGAAAGTCTATTTCGAAGGAGCAGTCTTGTCCGAGCGCGTATTCGACGGTCGGGAACGTCTCGTGATACCTCGGGACGCGCACGGCGCCGTAACGGAAGACCGCGTCGGTCCGCTTTCCTTCGAGATAGTCGTGGAACGCCTCCAGAGGCGCGCTGCGAACGTAGAGGTAGTTCTTATTTTCGGAAGCGCTGTATTCGCAGGACGTAGCCCAAAGTTTGCCCGCCGCGGCGGAGATAGCCCACGCGTCCGCGGTCGTACCGCCGTCCCGTTTCGGATTCGCGCCCGAATTGAACCCGATCGAGCCGGGCGTCGCGCGCCAGGATTCCGGATTGAGCGGGTCGTTGAGGTCGACTTCGTACATGCGCTGCAAGCCGTTCGGATCGTTGAGCCACGGAATCTGCCACGTCGAATAGTAACCCTTGTCGCCGTAAGTAAATCCGCCGCCGCCCTCTTCCTGATTCTTAACGAAGACGGGCGCCGATCCGATCGCGTCGTGGCTTATGACGTCGTCGAGATTCGGAACGACAAGTCCGCGGATATCCATATCTTGCGCGCCGTGGTTCCAGACGACGAGATAGTCGCGGGTCTTGGCGCGGGGATAAATGCGCAGGCAGTTGGCGCGCCCGCCCGTCTTATTGTCGTCCGGTTCGCGCGGATAAGCTTCCCAAAGCGGCTTCGGCTCGCCCCACGGGCCCGCGAAGCTGTCGGTCTTCGACCGGATAATGTAGTTGCCCTCTTTCTGCCAGTCGATAAAGCCGTTGGTTCCGTCGCAGGAAGTAAAGAGGAGATTCGGCCTGCCTTCGAGATCCCGAAAGACGAACGGATCTCCGGAGTAGGTTCCGCCCTCCAGAAGATCGACGATTAGCCCCATTGACTCCCATTTATCCGCGTTCGGCGCTTTTTTATAACCGTAGATTCGGGAATAAGATCCGCTTCGCCCGCCCCCGTACTGCTCGTCCACGGAATAGTACGCGCAGAAGATATAGACGGTTCCGTCTTTGTCGGCGATTACCGAAGAGTTATTCTGCGGCGCGCACATGGGATCGAACTGCTTATGCGTTCCGACGGCGACAATTTCCGGCTCCGACCACGGAATCGAGCAGACGGGCCCGTTCGTTCGGCATTCGCGGAACGGCGCTCGCGCAAGTTCCAGCGGCTTGCGCCCTTGGAATTGAAGGCCGCACGTAACGCCGGACGCGACGCCGTCGCCGCACGAATCAATGGCCGCGCGCACGACGTCCCCCTTCCGGAGCGCGATCGGGGCGACGGCGCGCCGGAACTCGCGCGCTACGTCAAGAGGCGGGAACGTCTGCGGGTCAAATCCGTACGGACGCGTATGATACGCCAGAGGAAAACCGAACGCGGGTATCGCGACCGTTTCTTCAATGCGTTTTCCGTTGATCTGCAACGACGCGACGATCGGCGTTTCCCGCGGCGGAAGGCAGTTCGTCAGGCGGATATAGAATCCGCTTAACGTCGCGTCGGAATCGACCTGCCACTCGAAAACGGTCGCGTTCGGCGCGACCTCGGCGGCGGGAAGCGCGCCCTCAATTTCGCCCGACGGCGTGCGCGTCGGCTCCGCGCCCCAGCCTGTCGCGGCGAACGTAAACGCCGCGAGCGCCGCTAATAAGAATCGTTTCATCTCTAACGTCCTTTCTATAGAACCGTTTGACGGCAGGAATCCGCGCCGCGTTACCGCGACGTCGCTTTTTCGACGGCGACCGGTCCGAGAAGCCCGCTCGGTTCGAGCGGATCGCTCGAGACGTAACCGCGATAGACCGGCATGTTTTCCGCTTCTTTTTCGAGAACGACGTTCGTCTTGGTTACGCGTTCAGCGGGCTCGAGCGCCGCGTCGCCAATGAGGCGGTTGCGCCAGCAGTTGCAGACTTCAATTTCGAGCGTATTTTTGCCGGCCCGCGCCGCGGAGCCGAGTTCGACGCGCATTGGCGCGGTCCACGCGATTCCCAAATCGCGGCCGTTGAGCTTAACGCGCGCGATATCGTGAAGTTCGCCCAGCGAGAGCGCCAGGCGTTCGCGCGCCTGTTCCGGCGTCAGTTCGAATTCGGTCGAGTAGACCGCGGTTCCGGAGTAGTATTTGACGCCCGGCTCGGCGCTTTCGTTCCAGTAGGCAAGTTTATCGAAGACAATCTCTTGCGGGCCGCCGAGCTTAGGATCAAACCGCACGGTCCACGGGGCGTCGAGCGTCTGTATGGGCTCATACGCGACCGATTCGGCGGGCGGCGCGGTTATTCCGTTCGAGAAGACGACGAAAATTGAGCCGTTTTCCGGAAGATTGATCGCGACGGTCGAGCGGCCGTCTTCGGTCGGCCTGACGGGCGTTTCAACGACGGATCCGTCGAGCGCGTTCCAGAGCGTCGCTTTCTTACCGGCGACGCGGAACGTGCAGTCGGCTTGGACGGCGCCCTGTTCCGGCGCGCTGACGAAATATATTTCGGCGTCTTGCGTTTCCCGCCGCGCGAATTCGAGCGCGCTTTCCGTCTCCATGTCGGGCTTAACGTCAAGGTCGGCGAACGCGTCGGCTAACGTCTTGCCGCGATAGACTTTCGGAAAATCGCCGGTCGTCCAGAGTTCGTCGGCGAGCGATTTGACGTCCGCGTCGCACTGCGGCCAGTCGGTCAGTCCGGTCGAACGCGTCGGCTTCTTTTCGCCCAGAACGACGGGCGCGCCTTGCGCCGCCAGATCGCGTATTTTGCGCAGCGCTGCGGCCGGAAGCGCCTCTTCGCTCGGATCGAGGACGAGAACGCGGTATTTCGCGCCGCCCGGCAGAACGAAGAATCCGTCTTTATACGCAAGTCTTTCGACGAGAACTTTTGTATCGAGCAGATCGTAGCGGTATCCTTTGGGCGCGGTCAGCGTCGATTTCTTATTCCAAGTCTCCGCGCGGCCCCACGTCTCGTAGTTTTTATCGCTCATATAGACGCACGCGTCGGCGCGGAATTCGCCCAGTCGGAGGAGCGTCTGGCAGCGCGCCATGTATTCCATAAACGGCTTGACGTACGGCTGCCACGTAACGTTCGAGTTAACGTGAGTTCCCGCAAAGTATTCGAAGCCGGGCCTGCCGAGCTCTTCGGGCGACGCCGTGTACGTATGCCAGATAATGAAATTGCCGCCCGCGAGAAAACTGAAGTCCGCGTACGGTTTGAGCATGCCCGGATACGCCGTCCAATGCTTGCGCATATGCGTAAACGATTCGAGCGACACGCAGCGCCGACCGTAAATGTGCGCCGCCATCGCCGCGTAGGGCGCGTTCGTTCGCGCGAGCCCTTCGAGCCAGAATTCCCCTTGCGGATAATCGTTTTGGCCCCAGAAAGTCAGCATGTCGGCCTCTTTAAAGAGCGGGGAGTTCCGGTTCCAAGGGCCGCCGTCTTCGGAGCTCCACGTAACGCCGCGCTCATGGCACAGCCGGCCGACCGTCTCGTAGCAGTTCGCGCAGAAAGAATCGGAGACCGTCTTCATGAAGTCGGCGACGAATCGGTTCGCGTCGAGCTCGCCTTCCGGCGCAAGTCCGCGAAGAATTGGGAGATAGGGCCGAATTTCATAGCCGCGCCGCTGGGCGAAGAATCGGTCGAACCCTTCGCTCCAGTTCGGGTGAACGCCTTCCCAGGAGACGTTATAGAAATTCGAAAGCGTCTTGCCGGCGTTGGCGCCGACCGCGTTAAGGAGCGCGCCGGGCGTCTTGTGGAAGTACGTCTCGACCGCCTTGGCGTTGAGAATATCGACCGCGCCCGGTTCGCCGACGCGCTCGGTTCCAAAGCGCAGAATCTTCCATTTTCCGTCGGGAACGTCCCATTCGAGCTTTTCGCCGCGAACCTTGTCGGTCAGATCGACGACCTCGGCGTAGCGCGGCGAATCCTCGCCCGGATACTGGACAGGCGACCACGCGGCGTTGAGCTTGACCGCCTCGCGTCCTTCGGAGACCGCGGTCGTTATACGCACGGCGAGCGCCGCGACGTCCTGATAATACGCCTTGTCTTTCGGCTCCGAGAAATCGAGCGCGATATGTTTGGGCCCGTTGATATTCCCTTCCGACCAGACAAGCTCGCGCGGCCCGAGCTCCTTCATATCCCAGGGGCCGCGTAACTGCCCGCCGCTGTCCGAGATATTAAAACTGACCTGCAGGCCGAGCCGCGCCGCTTCCGAGACGAGCCAGCTCATCATGTCGACCCATTCCGGGGACATAAACTCATACTTGATTTCGAGCGGGACGGGCACGTGCGTTTTCGAATCGAAGTCGTCCCAATATCGGCGCGAATCAAAGACGAGCAGCCCGCCGACCCCGATCTCTTTCATGTTCTCCAAGTCGCGCGTGATTAATTCTTTTGACGTATTTCCCTTGAGCTGCCAGTAGTAGACCCACGGACGCGCGGTTGCGGGCGGATTGGCAAACGTCTCCTGCGAGAGCGCGCCGCTAACCGCGGGCGTAGACGACTGCTCCTGCCCGTTCGACAGATTGGTGAATAGAAGCGCGAATAACGCGGCCGCGAAGAAAAAAAAACGACGTGGCAAGGGAAACCTCCTCAAGAAGAACTGAAGCAAATACGCTTTCGAACGCTCGAACGCGCTGATGAAAGGTAGTATAGCAGGTTTTGATTTTGTTTTTTAGGAAAATATCAGAAAAAACAAAATTTTATATGAAACTATTGACAGTCAAAGAAGTCTTTGCATACTTAAGGCATAAAGATTGGAATTCGTTTTAGAGTTCCAGATTTCTGACGGTTAGATCTTTGCTTTTGACTTTACCGTCGGGCAGAGCACAGTCTTCGTCGAACAGACAGCGCCTGCCGCCGTCTTTGTTTTTTACCAGTTCTACCTCCGCAAAAAGGAGAAAACATGAAAAGTATCTTTTGTTTCTTGGATTATTTCGCGAAAAATTGTCGCGACCGTTCGAAGGATAAGCGACAGAATCGGTCTCTTCGGGTCGAGGAGCTTGAAAAGCGGGAATTGCTTTGCGCCGAGCCCGTTCTTAGCGCGCTCCCGGAAGTGGAAGCCCCCACGGTTTGCGTTCAGGCGGAGCCTGTGCAGGAAACGGTCGCCGTAACTCAGGAAGCCGTTGAAAACGACAACGTTGTTAGAGAACTTACTGAATCGGAGATTCAGTATCTGTACGACGAAGGCGCGATTGAGTACGACCCGTTGAATACGACGTCCGCAACGTCTTGGACGTGCGCAAAACGTTGGTTCTATATGGACAACAATATTGATACCGACGCCGATACGGACGCGTTGATTAGCGAGATCGAAAAACTGCAGAGACAGGGGTATAACGGCATGGTTTGGAAATGCTATGTCGAAGACTGCGGTTCAGCGCTCTTGCCCGACCAAATGGGAGACGCCGCGGCGCGTATCGCCAGAATGAAACGCGTCAAAGCCGCGGCCAATGCCGTCGGCGTCGAGGTTATTCCGACCGTTTGGGCCGTCGGGTACGGTTCGCTGCTCAATTACAACGCGAATCTTGTCGAAGGCGTTCCGGTTAAAGACGTTCCCATGAAAGTGAGCGGCTCTAAAGCGACGTTTGACGCGACGCAAGTCAGCGCGCTTACTTTTTCCAACTGCAACTTTAATACGTGGAGCGGAAGCAAGCCGGCTTCCTGGGAACTGGTTGGAGGGAGCGCGATCAAGCAGGGCGGAACCGGGTATTCCGGCAATTCTTTGCTCGTTGAACCTTTGAACAGCGACGGCGTAAGGCTTTACAGGAACGTCGACTTGGTTCCGGGCGAGTATTACCGCCTCTCGGGTTGGATTAAGGTAAGCTCCAATACGGACGGGGACAGTTCGGGGCGTTTGCATATCTACGACGTCGACGGCGAGAAGGACTTTTCGGGTATCGGATACAGAAAGTCCGACTACCAGAGTCTCGTTAGCGAATATCAGGGCGATTCTACCAGATACAAGAACGGCTATGTCAAAATCGTTCAAGACGAGCTTATTTGTTTGCAGGACGCCGTTGACGGTAAGATTGACGGGAAGGCGACCGTTACGCTCGCTTTCACCGTCTATGGGAAGTCTGGCGATAAGTTCTGGCTGGACGAAGTTACCTTCGACCGAGTCGAACAGCAGGGTTTAATTGGCCCGATTCGCCGTTCCGGAACGCCAATCACCGTTAAGAAAAGCGACGGAACCCTGTGTTCTGAAGGGAAGGACTGGCGGCTCCCGAGCGATTACGAGCTGATCTACCGTAACGGGAGATTGCACGTTCAGGCTAACGGCGTTGAGTACAATAATCCTGAAGACGTCGCTCTTCAGCTTACGATTCCGTCCGGCAGTTCGATTAAGAACGGCGAAACGGTCTATGTAAGCTACTATTATCCCGCGTACAGCGCCACAAACGCGGAAGTGTCGCGTCAGTACGGCGTTTGCCTGTCGGAAGTTGAATCGACTGAGCTTCTCGATAATCTTTATTCGATTATGGCCGAGACGGCTATTACGGTCAACGCCGCTCTCGAACCGCAAACGTGGTTCCTGGCCTACGACGAGGCGCGTATTATGGGAACCTGTTCCGTGTGCGCCGATTCTGGATTGACTCTTGCTCAAATCGCCGGAAAGAGCATAACGAAACAGTATGAGATTATTAAAGGTCTCAATAAGAACGCCGAAGTCGTCGTTTGGTCCGATATGTTCGATCCCAACCATAACGCGAATTATCGAACCGAGTTGTGCAACGGGGATCTGACCGATACGTGGAAGTATATTCCGAACGACGTTATCGTCTGCTGCTGGAATTACGGCGACAGCTGGCGAGTGAACTACTACAGCGAAAACGACGTGCGCGTTCATGACGATTCTTGGCAACATCTTACGTCAAAACAGGTTTCGCAGGAATGTATCGATTTCTTTAATCGTCACAACTTTCGAACGATTGCGAGCGTTTATTACGACGAAGATATCGATTTGGCGTACGATTGGATCGATATCTGCAACAACACGACGAACTGCATTGGCGTCATGTATACCTCTTGGTATACCGACAGCGGCGACTTTGACTGGGTGTTCGACTACAGCGACGAAGTGGCCGCCGCTCTTCCCGCAAAGGCCCCGAATACGCTGACGACGCTTTCGCTCAATTCGAATTCGCCGCAAGTCGGAACGACGCTGACCGCGTCCTCGAATTTCAGCGCGGCGACCGCGACGTATCAGTGGTATCGCAAGAAGATGAATTCCGCGATTGGGTACGAGATTTGGACGGCGATCGACGGCGCGACGTCGAAATCGTACACGCCGACCTCGGCCGACGTCGGCTGCTATCTTAAAGTCGCGGCGGTCGGAACGGGCGCCTATTCGGGCTCTGTGACGGTCGAAACGGCGAAGCGCGTTGCGACTAAGCCCGCGGCCAATTTCACCATTAACCTTTCAACGGATACGCCCGTCTATAACGTCAACGTCCGAACGACGACGGTTCCGACGGCGGCGGGCTATTCCGCGACGTATCAGTGGTACCGCAGCACGGCGGCGGGCGGCTGGTCGCTTATCGACGGCGCGACCGCCAAATCCTATCTGCCGAAGGCGATCGACGTTGGGCATTACCTCAAAGTCGTCGCGACGGGAACGGGCGCGTACGAATCGCTTACGGCGTCTGACGTTACCGCGCAGAAGGTTACGCGTCCGATCATTTCCGTTACGCTTCCGACGACGGTTAAGTTCAATACGACGATCCAAGCGTTTACGTCTCCAAGCGTTGCGACGGCGACGTACACTTGGTACCGCGGGGACGGAACCAATTGGACGAAGATCACGACGAAGACGAGCCCGAAATACGTGCCCGTTCAGGCGGACGTCGGCAAGTACCTGAAGGTCGTCGTGACCGGAACCGGATACTACACCGGAACGTATCAGAAGGTTACGTCGTCTCGGGTTACGCGCCCGATGGCCGCCGTTTTGCTTAGCGGCAACGGATCCTATAAGCAGGGAACGACGATTACGGCGTATCCGAATCCGGGCGCCGCGACCGTTACCTGTCAGTGGTATCGCGGTAAGAGCGCAAGTTCCGTAACGACGAAGATTACCGGCGCGACCGGCAAGACGTACAAGCCGACTGCGGCGGACGTCGGCTATTACCTCAAGGTCGTCGTTAAGGGGACGGGCTACTATACCGGCCAGGTCTCGAAGACGACGACCTCGCGCGTCGTTTCCAATACGAAGGCCGCGGCGCTCGCGAGCGTCGCCGACGCCGACGCGTTCTTCTGTGAGCTTGGCGAAGAGCTCGACGCGTTCTGGGCGACGCTTGAGTCGACGGTTGCCGAATGATCCGCGCGACGGGCGCATAACGCGCAGGGCCGCGACCGTTGGCGTTTGACCGGCGGCCGCGGTTTTTTCGTTTTCCTGACGCGGCGCGTATTCGCGCTTTTTTCAAAGAATGATTCTGCGGCGCTATACTGGCTCTCTCACTAC
>CADACS010000052.1 GCA_902786505.1 uncultured Planctomycetota bacterium
GAGCGTCGGCGTGTCGAATTTCTCGACTTGATCGTTCACGTCTTGCGAACGCGTTCGGTGAAGACTCATATCCGTATAAAGCTCGCCCGCGTGACACGAAGAACAGCCGATTCGATCAAAGACGCCCTTCCCGCGCGCCGCCGAATCGCTCAATTTTCCGTCGACGAGTTTCGGGCTGGGAACCGGTTCTAAATTCATGAGATACTCGTCGACCGCGCACGCGTTTGCTTCTTCGTAGCCCGTCTCAAGAATATGCGGAAAGCCCGCGCGAACGGCTATTTCGCCCGTCGCCCGAATACCCGACGCCATACAGGGGGGCGTCTCGTGCGTCAGCAGCATGCTCTTTGTGCTCTTCGCGTTCCCGGAACCGTCGTTGAGAAGATCCCAGTTCAGACCGTCGGAACGGCCGTCAGGATGGCAGGTAACTGCTCAAAGCAGGCGGTCGCGTCATGAAAGACAATCTCGCCCCGGCGACGCTGCGTCAAATGCGGCTTCGGAGCCAATCGCGCAAACGCGCGTTCAATTTCGACCCCTTGGGTAGGCCGCGCCGTTTCAAGTTTTGTATACCGAAAAACGGAACCGTCGTTCGCGTCCGCGTCTTGCTCGTCTAACGCGCGCGGCTCGTCCTCCTGAACGCCGTCGTAGGACTTCTCGTCGACGGTTAGGAAAGGAGGCGTCAGTTTCAACGTCGCCTTGCAGACAACGTCGTCGAAGTAAGCGAGCGCGTAGACGTCGTTCCCGCGGCAGAGTACCTGGCGCATCCCTTTAAAGCCAAAGAGGACGCGAACGCGGAAAGGGGGAACCTTGTCGTCGACGGTTACGCCCCCGTCCGAATCGCCGCGCCGGCCGGGCCGCGTCAACGCGGTATGCTCCGCCGCAGACTTAATTAAGCTTTTAATCGGCAGAAAAACGAGCTCGTCCGTACCGGCGGCGGAGACGACCAAACTCTCTCCGTCGTCTGAGATGGCCAAGCCCCAAGGATTCCCGCTCGCGAGCTTGCCGGAATCAAGAAGAAAAAAGTCCAGCAGTTTCGCTTCTTCTATATCTATGCAGAGAACGCCGTTTGCGTTGAGCCAGCCGCCTGAAACGCCGCTTGCAGTATGAAGCGTATTGCCGCGAACGCACGTTATGAGCGCGTACCGCCCGTCCGGCGTTACCGTCATATCCTGAAGCAAATTATCGCCGTTGCGCAAGCCGACCTCGCGAACCTCGCCCGAATCAAGCTCGACAATAAAAACCTTCGAACAAGCGTACGCCTTATTTGCCGCCATCTCCGTAAGGCGGTCGGCGACGACGGCGCGCCTGCCGTCGGGCGTTAGGTCTAAACAGAACGGTTCGCGCCCCACGGGCCACGTCCGCAGCTTTTCTCCCGACGTCGGATCCATTTCGACGAGCGTTCCGCCAAACCGGTCGGCGATATAAACCTTTTCCGAACCGTCCGCGTCAACCTTAACGGCGACGTCCGCGGGCGAACGGCCGACGGGAAATTCCGCGACGAGCCGCAGCGGAACGGGTTCAAGCGCGCCCGAATCTGTCTTTGCGGCCACTTCGACAATCGCCATCCTGCCGTCGACGCCGCCGACGACGGCTATGCGCGTCATATCGGGAAAGAATCGAAGTTTAAACGGCTTAAACGAAAGCTGGAGGGACTCCTGCGGCGCGGATCCGTCGGCGGGTACGCGGCGAAGCTGAGAATATCCCTCGGACGCGACATAGAAATTTTGATCGGAAGAATCGAGTAGAAAATCGGTCGGAGCGAAGTAATCGCCGGGCTGGCCCGCTTCCATGCGGTCGGACGCGATCGGCGCCGACTTCGCGGAGTACGGAGAAGCGGTCCCCTGAGCGAACGTATCAACCGCGGTAAAACAAAGGCATGCGGCGAACGCCGCAAAGCTTAACGAAATCGTTTTGAACGTCATAGGATTCTTTCGGTACCTCTGAGGCGTCTTAATGCGCTAAGAATACGACTGCGCCCATTATACGCGGAAACGCCGGGTAAGAAAAGAGACTGCCGGCCGTCGAAGACGCCAAGAAACAAAAAGACCTCGTTCTCTTTTCAAAGAACGAGGCCTCCAAGCTTTCCATGATGATCCGGCGTTTCTCAACTTACGTTGTTCGCGCCCAGAGCAAGATCCTCGGACGGAACTTGCTCCGCCGTAGTCTTATAACGGTCGGGCGGTCGGTTCTCCCAGCTTCTTTCCGTGTTAGCCTTAAATTGGAAAACACGACCAAACCCAATCGTCGGATGACTCAAAAGAGGATTTTGAGGGTCAGCGGATCTTTGTTTTACCGTAACGAGCGGAATCTCGTTGCGGAACGATTTCCCGCGATCCGCTTGTGAACCTTTGCAGTTGCCTGCGCCAGTTCGGCGGGAAACGCGTTTTCGTTTTTGGCGATCCTGAGTTTCTTTGCAGACTTCAATCGCCTTGTCTGCCGCGATCCGGCCAAGTCCTCAGGCGGCGAACCGCCCGAGCTCTTGGCGGATTCCGTCCAAATCAGCGGTTAACCATGACGGTGAACATGACGCCGTGGACGAAGGTGTCGAAGTTGCGGTCCTTTTTACGGGACTTGACGCCGAAGATCGAGCCGTCTTCGTTGATGCGGTAGTTGTTGACCGCGGAAGCGCGGGCGATGTTGTCCATGTACAGCATCTCATAACCAACTTTGAACCCAACAGCTTCGGTCCAGTTCCAAGCCGCTTCAAACGTGCCGGTGATACCGTTCGTGTAAGCGTCGTAGTGCTTGGAGTAGTTGAACGCGTTAGCAACCGTCCCGATCGGCGTGTAGGACTGGATACCGCCCGTCTCGCTCGTGTTCGAGTTGTTGTTATTGTTGTTGCTGGTGTTGTTATTGTTGTTGTTGTTATTGTTGTTGTTCGTGCTGCTTCCGGCAGTATCGGACATCGCCTTCAGACCGAGGGTGCCATATCCGTAGATGTTCTGGCGGTTGAAACCGGCGAGGTATTTGCCTTCCGCGCTGAATCGCCAACGATTGTTGGAGATCGTGTAACGCGCGCCGACTTGAGGACCGACGATATGGTTGTCCGCTTTGAAGTTCCAGTCGGAGTAGCCGAGGTCCGCGCCGCGGTTGCTGTTCGTGTTGTAGTTGTACGAACCGTAGCTTTGCGAAGTCTGGGTCTGCTGGTTGTCGCCCGAGCCCTGAGTATTCGTATTCAGAATGCTGACTTCCGTGATGCTGTAGCTCGACTCGTTCGACGTGCTCGCGTGACCGAAGAAGTTGAATCGGTCGTCGAACTGCGTGTAACGAACGCCGGCGAGAGCTTCAAGCGTGCCGCTGCGGAACGGGTGGAAACGATAGTTGTACATCGCTTCAACGGTCCACGTATTTACCTTGGAGGTAATGTGGAAGTGTTCGTAAGTGATCGGCATCGGAACAAACGCGTAGCGGTTCGTGTCCGAGTTGGACGACGTGCTGCTCGACGTGTTCGTATTGCTGTTGTAGCCCGTGCTGGACGTGCCGACCTGGTCAAGGCCGACGATCATCCAAAGACGGCCGATCTGGTTAACGCTGCCCGCGCCCTGCTGATCAAGGAGCTGATAGCTGTTGCCCGTCCAGACGTAGTAGTTGCCGGAAGCGCCGCTAAGGTTGTAGTTGCTGACGTTCACGACAGCCGGGTCTTCCAGAACGATGCCGCCGTAAACGCCGTCGTAATCGCTGCGCTGCGGCGAAACGATCGTGCCGGCGAATTCCCACCCATGATGTCCGGAGTGATTACCGATCACGAAGCGAGTCGCGGTTTCCCAGTCCGCGGTGAACTGAGACGTCGTCATCTGGTTGCACTGTTCCGAGTAAGTGAACGTCGTCGCCGTGGCGTTCGAGGTCATGTTCGGAATGACGTTCGTAACGAACTGCTGTCCGCCATTCTTGCTTCCAACGACCTGGTCGCAGGGCTGAGAGATACTCAAAACGCCTGCGCTGATGCTTCCGTAGAGACCTTCGTGTTCATAAACGCCGCCGCCGAACTGATCGTCCGGGAACGGTGAAAACAAACGCATCTGCGAAACTTGGGCAGAAGCGGTCGACGTAGTCGCCAGCGCTAAGCAAAGGCCGGCGAGAATCATTTTGATGCTTCGAGACATGGTCTTATACCCACCTCTATTTACACATGAATCATCCAATGGGGTCAAGCAGACTGCATTCCTTTTCAGTCTGCTAACGGCTGTGCCGGTAGTATCGGACATTTCTTTCCGCGCAGTTGAGTCATAATGGAAAATCTCGCAAATTTTTTGACTTTCCAGCCCTTTGCCGCTCGGAATGTGTAAATATAGGCAGTTTATATAAGACAAACAAACATATTTTGACTGTTTCTCTGCGTTACGGCCCTTCAAACCGTCTTAATTTTCTCAGATTCTTAGGACCGACAAGCGAAAAATCGCTCAGGAGAGCGTTACAGATATTCTTCCAAACCTTCTTTGCGAATTCGCTCCACGGCGTCTTTGAGCGCCTGACCGTCGTTTTTCTTTGCGATAAGGAGCGCGTCGTCGGTCTCGACGACCAGTAAATCGTCAACGTCGATAAGAACGACCAACTTCCTTTTCGAGTTCGCCGAGCGCGTGCGGACGTAATTCCCGCGCGCGTTTTCCGCGAGTATGAGCGCGTTTGCGGAAAAATTGGCGTCCGCGCAACCGCTCGCTTCGCGTTCCGAAGCTTCCAACGCGCGGAACGAACCGAGGTCGTTCCAGAAAAAATCGACCTGAAGCGTCAATATCTCTTTGGCGCGTTCGAGAACGGCTTTGTCGACCGAAATCCGCTTCATCTCCTTGAACGCGCGGATAAAAGCCGGATCGTCGCTCGGATTTCTTTTCTCCGCACGCGCGGCGTTAATTCGTTCGCGGGCCTTTTCGACGGGCGCTTTAAAGTCGGGCTCGTATTCCACAAGCAGATTCAGAAAAGTTCGCGCCTTCCAGACAAAGACGCCGGCGTTCCAGAGAAAATTCCCGGAACGGAGATAGGTCTCGGCGGTCTCGACGTCCGGCTTTTCGTGAAATGTTGCGACTCGGTACGCGCCGAGCGAAGACGAGCCTGCGGCCGCCCCTTTTTCTATATAGCCGTATGCGGTCGACGGCGACGTCGGGGTAACGCCAAGAGTAACGAGCGTCTCCGGATTCTCTTCGACGAGCCGAAGAGCAGCCTGTATCCGCGTTTGAAATTTTTCGTCGGGATAAATCTGATGATCGGAGGGCATGACGACAAGAGCCGCGTCTTCGTCGGCGCGCAGCGCTTCGAGCGCAGCCCAGGCGACGCATGGCGCCGTGTCGCGCCCTTCGGGCTCAAGCAGAATCCTTTCGGGAGCAATTTCCGGCGCGGCCGCGTGAACAAGCTCTTCGAACGGACGGCCGGTCACAACGATAACCCCGTCTTCCGAAATCGCCTTAACGCGGTCAAGCGTGGCGCGAAAAAGGGATCGCCCGTCCGGAAGCAGCGGCAAAAACGGCTTTGGAAACGCGCGGCGGCTTTCCGGCCAGAGCCGCGACCCGGGGCCGCCCGCCATTACGACGAAAAAAGTCTTCATAAGTTCATCTCTCCCCAAGTTGCGGCAAACGACGCGGCGGCGCCGTTCGAGGCGTTATAAATCGCCGTCCGTATCGAGGTTTCCCTGAGCCGCAAGGAAATAGTCAAACGCGCACGGGAGCAGTCGAATAACGTCGGACGCAATTCCTCCGCGCGAGCTCAGCGTATTGCGAAGTTCCGCGGTAAGTCCGTGGAGCATAACGCCCAGACGCGCGGCGTCGTACGCGTTCGATCCCTGCGCGAGAAGCCCAAGAATGACGCCCGTAAGCGCGTCTCCGCTCCCGCCGGTCGCTAAATGATTGTTGCCAGTCTCGTTGACAGAAAAAGAAATCTTGTCGGAATCGGGCGCCGATTCGGCTATGACCGTTCTCCAGCCTTTCAGAACGAGCGTCATTGGACAAACAGCCGAAACGCCTTTTGCGGCCTGCGAATCTCTAATTCGCCGATTCAGACCTTGAAGAAAAGACGCCGCGCGTTCAATTCGATCGGCTTCGTCGGCGCTCGGTTTCTCGCCCGACATACGCGCGAATTCGCCCGGATGCGGCGTGAAAATACGCGGTCCCTTGGGAACACGGTCGAAAGAATACGATTCCGAAAAGACGCCCGACGAAGACAGAGCGTTGAGCGCGTCCGCGTCAAAAACGGCAGGCTTTTCTATCTCAAAGAAGAGCTCTGCGACAAGAGCGTCCAACTCCGGCGACCTGCCGAGCCCCGGTCCGACGGCGACGGCCGTCGCGCCGCTAATCTGCTCTTTCAGCGCGCGCGCCGCGGCGAACGCCAGCCGCCCCTGACCGTCGCATTCGACCGGAACCGTCGTGTACTCCCGCTGGAACTGCGCCACCGTTTCAAGAATCGCGTCGGGAACGGCCAAACGCGTCAAACCGGCGCCTGAAAAAAGACACGCCGAGCCCGTAAGAGCGATCGAACCGCTCATGCCGCGCGACCCGCCTATCGCCAGTCCGACTCCGAACGTTCCTTTATGCCCGGTTGCGCTGCGCTCTGGCGCGCGCGGCAGCCCCTTCCAGAACTCCGCGCGGGCGCCTTGCGCGTCGCGTTCCGCCAGGCGCAGCCACGCCTTACGTAATTGCAGATCGGGAAAAAACGCGTCCAAAACAGCCTCCGTCCTCGAATAAAGGGATTAGAGCGAACGCGAACCGTTACGCGCTCCGCGAAAAGACGGTTCGCACATACGCGACGTCGCGTTTCATTTGCGCGATAAGCTCCTCGGCGGAGCCAAAACTGACGATCCCGACGATCCCGCGAACCCTGTCAAGAAAGGTTAATTCAAGAGGTTGGGAATAAAGATCCCCGTGAAAATCAAGTAAATGCGCTTCGATCTTAGTTTCGCCGATTCCAAACGTCGGATTCCCGCCGAGATTAATTGCCGCGGGATAAACCTTGCCGTCCAATGTTTTAGCAGAACCGGCATAGAGCGCGGGCGACGGCAGTAAAGTCGTCGTTCTGCCGAGATTCGCCGTTGGGAAACCCAGTTCACGCCCGCGCTCGTCGCCATGTTCGACGAAACCGCGAACGGAATAAAACCGGCCGAGCAGCTCAGACGCGTGTTTGACGTCGCCCAGCTTAATAAGCTCTCGAATCCGGCTGCACGAAACATGTTCCGTTCCGTCTTCTATCGGATCCGGAATTTCCAGCCGGACGTTAAATTCCCGGCACAGCTCGGCCAGAAAGCCGTCGGTTCCTTCCCGGTCGCGGCCAAATTTAAAGTTGTCGCCTTCGACGACGACCGCGGCTCCCAGCGCGTCGACCAATACCGACTTAAAGAAATCGCGCGCGGAAAGGCTCAAAAAATCGCGCGTCGGCTCGTAGAAAAGGAGCGCGTCCACCCCAAATTTCGCGAGAAGCTCAATCTTCTGCTCTCGATCGCAGAGCGCGGGCGGAACGGAATCCGGCCGCAAAATTTGCGCGGGCGTCGGATCAAACGTAAAGACAAGAGAGGGAACGTTGAGTTCGCGGGAATACGCGAACATTCGCCGAAAAATAGCGGCATGTCCGCGATGGAGACCGTCGAATTTACCGATGGAAACGACGCAGCGACGATATCGGCGCGTAAAATCTTCCAACTTAGAAAACGTTTCCACTATCGATCAATTCGGCGCGCTCACGCCGCTCCGCTCCGCTCGGCGCGGGATTGAGCCGCGGCCGAGCAGTTTCATTCGCCAAACGCGCCCGCGCGTCAGTCTTCTTCGTCTTCCTTAAATACCGGATCGAGCGTCTTGGTATTGCGGTCGACGGCCAACACGATCGTTTGCGTCTCGATTCCGTCGGAGCTCGTCGCTACGACAGGAAAGACGTGTCGGCGTTCCGGGAGACTGTACCGAACGGAAAACGTCCCGTCCGGCCGCAGACGAATATGTTCGTCTTTAACGCTGACCGAAGAGCCGGGCGCGACCCGCCCTTTAATCACGATTTCCGCGTCGACGGTAAATTTAACGTCGGAGCCGTCCGACCAAAAAGACGAACTCGGAACGCGGTTGAACGGCGAAGGACGGCCGAAAGGCGCAGCGGAAGGATCGAACTCAGGGCGGCTTGACGCCGTTTTCACGTCGAAAGGTTCACGCTGCTCGGTATGCGCGTCGCCGCGCTCCAAGGCGCTTGAACTCGGTTCCGAACCGACGTTCAGACGGCCAAACGCGTCGTGGACAAACCGCTGCGGCGTCTTAACGACGTTGCTCGAAATCAGCGTAAAAAATTGACCGTCGCGAGACCGATACCCCAATTCGACCATGAAAGAACTCGGCGGATTATCGACCGGAACGTACCAGTTGTCAATACCGCCGCGAATTTCCAGATCGGCGACGTGTTCGCGATGCGTCGCGGCAGATTTCGTCTCCGCGTCGACCAGAAAAACGCGCAGGACGGGCTCGGCCGTATGCCAATGCCGGCCCATAGCGGAACGGACGCGATCGATAAGGAGAGGCGTGATTTCCCAACAGGCGCGCAGCCAATAAGAATCGCACACCATGAGCAGAAGTCTGTCGACGCGGTCATGGTCGGTCCCAATGAACTTCTGACGGCGCATCTTCTCTTTAAGCGCGATCGCCTCTTGAGACGGGGGCGGCGCTATCGGCTCGGGTTCCGGCTCCGGCTCTGACTCCGAATCGGACGAAGCGGAAGCGGCGGCCGACGGTTCGTCGTCGAAGTCGAAATCGTCGAATTCGTCGTCGGAGCTCCCGTCGGAATTAGCGCCTTCGTCTTCCTCGTCGTCGTCCCAATTCCACAGTTCGTCGTCGCTCGGACTGGGCCGTTCCGCCTTTGCCGACTTGCTTTTTCTCGACTTGCGAGGTTTCTTTTCTTCTGCCGGACGCTCCTCGGACTCGGCTTCAGCCAACGCGGCGGCCTCGACTTCGGTCTCAAGTTCAACTTGCTTTTCCGCCTTCTTCTCGGCGGAACGGCGCGTTCTTCGCTTTTTGACCGGCTCTTCCGCCGAAACGCTTTCCCGAACGGGCTCCGACTTCGTCGGCGCCGATTCGACAGGCTCCGCCTTGCGCGTCTTTTTGCTCTTCTTCGGAGATTCGACCGGCTTTTCTTTTACGGCGCGTTTCGGAGTCTCTTCCTCTGCGGCTTTCGTCTGCCGTCCGCGGCGTTTTGCGGGCTGTTTTTCCGCTTCCTCTACCTTCCCGACCGCGCTCTTACGGCGCTTCGAGGCCGTCGGCGCAGGTTCCGGTTCCGGCGCGGCAGGCGCGCTCTTACGCCCTCTCTTCTTGCGAGGTTCTTCCGATTTCTCTTCGGCGGCCGCGATCTCCGCTTTCTTACCGCGCGAACGTTTCGGAACCGCGGCAACCGATTCTTTTGCGGGAACCGATTCCGCCTTTTTGCCAGCGCGGCGGGTTTTCTTAGCGGTCGACGCTTCTTCTTGCTTAGAACTCTTCGCGCTCTTTGCTTCTTTCGATTTTGCTTCCTTTGATTTTTTCGGCGCAGGCGATTCGACGGCAGACTTCTGAGCGGAAGAAGCGCCAGACCCGCCGCGCTTCGTTTTTTTCCGAGAGCGTTCTGAGGCCGGAGCCTCTTCTTCTACGTCAAAGAGCGTCGCCTGCCGTGAAGAAGACGCCGATTTTTTAGACGCCGAACCCTTACCGCGGCGCTGCGATTTCGCCGCTTTTTTCTGAGACTTAAGCTTCCCGCGAATAGCGTCGATCAACTCCGCCTTACGCAAACGGCTCCAGTGAGCAAGGTCGAGCGAAACGGCCAAGGCGCCCAATTCTTTGAGCGACATATTATCGAGAGAGCGGTCGTCTGTCATGTAAACCTCCGAACGGGAAGCGAACGCGCGCGGCGAATCTATCGCGCGGAAATGCGTGCCGTCCCCAATACAACAACCGTTCCGCAATGAAAGCGGGAAAATGGGAACAGTCTGTGAGCGACTGCCTCAATGCAACTTACGCCCGCCATTATAATACGTTTTTACCGAAAAAAATCAACTGTATTTTGCCTATTTTTGCTATTTTTTACAAATTGAACTAAAGTGCATAACTGTTATTACTGTTATTAAGCATACTATCGTTTTGTATGTGATTGTACTGATCGCTTGCGAGGGGAATATTGAAGACTCTCAGACGGTCGTCGACCCGTTAAGTCCGCCCGGAAGACATGCGCTCAAATCTGCCGTATTGAAAGGCAAAGGAAGACGCGCGCCATACAGTTCGGGTTCTCTTTGCAACAACTCCGCGCCGCGGATAGAAACAATATCAAAATGCTCCACTGGCGATTACTCATCGGCGTGCCGCTTGTCGCTTTCTTAGTCGGTATTTGCTGGCTTGACGCGCGCGCTTCCATTCCCGGCGTCGTTCTCATGCCGTTCTTTCTCGTCTGCGTTTTTTTCCTCTGTCGAGAAATTGTGGCGTTGCTTCACGCCGGCGGAATCTACCCTCGGCGTTCAACGGTTTACCTCGGTATTTTCGGGACGATCATTTTAAGTTGGCTCTCGTGCTACAATACGCTTCCCTTCTTCATGCACATTGAAGACGCGTTCTTCACGGCGCTGCACGGAAAATCGCATCCGACCGTCGCGCTTGTCGATCCTCAGGCAAACGCCAAATCGGGACAGGCGATCAATAAGCAAGGCGCCGAAGCCGTCGATCTCGCGGCGCGCGCCCTCGTAGAGGCGAGAAACGCTCTGGAAACGGCGGAAAACGCGCTCCAGACGGCCCGAAACGTTCCGGAAAACGAGCGACAGGCCGACGAAAAAAACGGCGCGGAAATGCGGGAAGCGACGGACGGCGAAGTCAATATGGCGGAAGTCGCAAACGAACAGGGCTGGAATACCGCCGCGTTCGCCGGAATACACATCTTGCTCGCAATCGCCGCCGGCGTCCTTATCGCGTTCGTCGGAGAGATGCTCCGCTTCAAACAGCCGGGCGGGAATATCATCAATCTCACCGGCGCCGTTTTCGCCATTGTCTATATCGGTCTTTTGGGCTCGTTCATGGTCATGCTGCGCCTCGCATACGGCATTGTGGCGGTCGTCTCGATGATTATCGTAACGAAACTGTGCGATATTGGCGCGTATACCGTCGGACGGCTCATCGGCCGGCATAAGATGGCGCCAAGTTTGAGCCCCGGCAAAACGATCGAAGGAGGCTGCGGAGGCGTCGCGTTCTCTATTCTCGGCGCGTGGTTTTCCGTCGCCGTGCTTTTCCCAATGGCGACGGGCCGACCCTCGGAAACGACTTGGCTCGGCGTGATTATTTACGGCGTCGCCGTCGGTATATCGGGCGCGATTGGCGACCTCGCGGAATCCCTCATTAAGCGCGACGTCATGCGTAAGGATTCCGGCGTCAACGTCCCGGGCTTCGGCGGATTCCTTGATATTTTCGATTCGCTGCTCGTCGCCGCCCCGGTCGCGTTCGCGCTCTGGGCGTTCCACGTCGTCCAATAAACGTATGTTCCATAAAACCGTCAATCCGCCGTGTAACGCGGTAAAACTATCATAAAAAGGGAAGCAAATGTCTCAGACTAACTTCATTATCCGGTTGAAAAAGGATTCGGACAACGACGCCGTCGCCGCTCTGATTATGGACTCGCTCAACGTCTGGTACCGTAAAAACCGCGGCTTTGAATCATGCGTTCCCTCGCTCGAAGCGGCCTCGATTTATACGCGGATTTACGACGCGCTCGATCCCGATTGCTGCGTCGTCGCGGAAGACGCGCAAACCGGCAAGCTCGCGGGCTCGTGCTTCTTCCATCCGCGCCCGACGCACGTTTCGCTCGGTATTATGACGGTTTCGCCTGAATATTTCGGTCAAAAAGTCTCTACGAAAATCCTCGCCTATATTATTAACGTCGCCGAGCGCAGAAATCAGTCGCTCCGGCTCGTTTCAAGCGCGATGAATCTCGATTCCTTCTCCCTGTACAGCCGGGCGGGCTTCGTTCCGCGCGTTATGTTTCGCGACGTGCAGATTCCCGTCCCGAACGAAGGCTTCGAAATCGAACCGGTCGCCGGCGCCACGCTCCGCGACGCGAACTTAGAGGACGTCGACGCGATCGTTAAGCTCGAATATGAACTTTACGGCGTCGACCGGGCTAAGGACTATCGCTTCTTTATTGAAAACCGCGACAAAATCTGGGGCGTAAGCGTGCTCGTTAACGACGCGACCGGCGCGATCGACGGAGTTATGTGCTCCGTTAAGGATCCGGGCTGCAATATGGTCGGGCCCGGCGCGACGCGTACCGAAGCGCAGGCGATCGCCCTTATCAAACGGGAACTGAACCGCTATAAGGGAGAATGGGCTCCTATTGTTCTCGTTCCGACAGACGCCGTCGCGCTCGGAAAAGAAATCTATGCGATGGGCGGAAAGAATACCGAAACGCACGTCGCGCAGTCCCTCGGCGACGCGCCCCAAAAGAAGGGCGTTATTATTCCGACGTTCATGCCGGAAACCGCTTGATTACATTGAAGCGACCGGCGGCGCCGGAGGAGACCTTTGCCCGTGAACTTCGACAGCGGACTGCCCGAATGGAGGCGGAACGGAAATCGGTATTACACGCTAAGTCCGTATTTCAAAAAAGAGTTTGGCGGCGTCGTTCGGAAAATCAGCGTCGACGCCCACTTCTCATGCCCTAATATCGACGGAACGGTCGGCAGGGGCGGGTGCATTTTTTGCGACGCCGTGAGCTTCAGTCCGGGGAGACGGTTCGGGCTCGAAGAGATCGACGCGCAAATAGACGACGGAATCCGTCAGCTGCAGCGCCGGTTCCAGACCGATAAGTTTATCGCCTATTTTCAGCCGTCTACCAATACGCACGCGCCCCTCGACACGCTCGAAAAGGCGTTTCGGACCGCGATCCGCCGTCCGGAAATCGTAGGATTGACGATCGGCACCCGCCCCGACGCGCTCGGAGACGGCGTTCTCGATCTCCTCGCGGATATCGCGAAAGAAAAATGGCTCTCTCTGGAAATTGGGCTCCAAACGTCGCACGACGCGACGCTCCGCTTTCTGAATCGCGGGCATAACTACGCCTGTTTTGTCGACGCGGTCGAGCGCGCGAAATTGCGCAATCTCAGGCTCGGAACGCATCTCATTCTGGGCCTGCCGGGCGAAACGCGCGACGACGTCGTCCTCACAAGCCGCCGCGTCGCAGCGCTCGGGCTTCACTCCGTTAAACTGCATCATCTCTACGTCGTCAAAAATACCAAACTGGCGCGTCTCTATGCGGAAGGGAAAGTCAAACTTCCGACGCTTGAGGAATACGCGGATTTGGTCGTCGACGCGCTGGAGCGTTTCTCTCCGGAAACGGTCGTTGAACGCGTCGCTGGGGAAGCGACCGAAGAATTTCTTGTCGCGCCCGAATGGACGGCGTTCAAACATGCGGGCCGAAACGCCGTCGACGTCGCCTTCCGCCGAAGAAATTCCTGGCAGGGAAAAGAGTATGACCCAAACTGGCGCGAGAAAACGCCCCAAATTCCCTTATACAAGTAAATTTTTCTACTAACGTTTAAGTTTCACGTTTTTATCTGACGATACAGACAAATGGATATGTAGGCTTTTGCCAGATATTCCAAGTTTAGCGAAATAATTTCCTGAACGTACCGTGCGTTTTCGCTGTTTCGTGTTTTTTTCGGGGGACAACGGCTGGTCCTGTGGCGAAACCGCGTCGGTTTGATCGTGGAAATGAAGGACATTTTGGTTTAGCGTCGGCCCCAATAACAACGGGGCTTCCGCCTGAGTTCGAGCCGTCGGTTGCCGGCGGCGGGAATTTGGAAAAGCGTCAATATATGCCACGCGCGCCGTTCAACGGCGCAAACGGGACAAACGCGCGCGGAAGACGATTCGCTATACGTGCCCGTCGGAGCGGCAAAACGCCTCGGCGGTCGTTAGAGTCGCGGCGATCAATTAGCAAGGACGCCATTATGAAAATCACGGAGGTCATGGGAAGACGCGCATTCATTGCGCGCGCCGTTGCGTTCGTCGGCTCGGGAGTCCTTCTCCTGAGTCGAGACGTGGGCGCGGAAGAGGCGCTCGATCCCGCTACGTTAAAGAGTCAGTTATGCGTAAAGACAAAACTGGAAGAGGCGTTTGTCGACGACGTGCTTGACAAAGTCGACGAGGGGCTGCTCCCAAGAAAAATCCTGATTGCCGCATATCGTTACGCGCTCAAAAAAAGCCGATCGCAGAGACTTATCTTTTTCAAGGATTGCCTTGAAACATTAAGTAAGCGAGCGGGAATTAAGATTGAGTTCAAAAAATTCTGAACTTGATCTGCAGACAAAACGAAACGTCGAGGAAAGGCGGAACTGAAAAGCCGCGTTTCCCCGACGTTTTTTATTTTTAGAACCGTCCGTAAAACAGACCGTTCCGATTCTGCTACAACTCGTCTTTGCTCCCGAGACCCGCGAGCCGCTCGCGAATGTAACGCGCGCGCAGCGAGGCGTCGTCGTTCGATCCGTCGCCGCGCATTTGCGCCAACTTTCGCAAATGGACCGGCTGAATATTCATGAGAAGTTCGTTGACGAGCTCGACGGAGACGTCTTTAAAGAGCCCCATGCGCACTCCGAGCCGAATACTCGAGAGGAACTTCATCGCTTCTTCCATTGAGGTAAGCCGCGCAGACTGCAGCGTTCCAAGCGCGCGATGGCAGCGGTCAAGCAACCCGTCGCGATTCTTCTCCAAGAGTTCTTCGCGCGCCATGCGCTCATAGTTTAAAATGCAGGGGATAACGTCGCTTAATTGCTCGACGATTTGTTCTTCCGTTACTCCGAGCGTCTTTTGGTTGCTGACTTGGAACAACTCGCCCAGCGCGCGCGAACCTTCCCCGTACATGCCGCGCACTTCAAAATTCATTTTCTCGAGACTGCGCATGACTTTTGCCATTTCGTCTGTCTCAATGAGCGCCGGCAAGTGCATCATGACGCTCGCGCGCAAACCCGTTCCCACGTTCGACGGACACGCGGTAAGATACCCGTACCCCTCGTCAAACGCGTAATCAAGCTTCGATTCAATGAGATCGTCGAGTTTGTTCGTCTTCTCCCAAAGCTCTTTGAGAACCAGGCCGCTGGCGACGGTCTGAATACGAAGATGGTCCTCCTCGTTAATCATAATGCTGTACGACTCGTCCTGAGCCATAACGAGCGAGCGGGGAATGACGTTTTCCGCAAAATCGGCGCTGACCATCTGCCGCTCTTGCAGAAACATCGCGTCGTCGCGAGAAATAGCGTGAAAGTCCAGGCACGCGAACGTATTCTCCGGAAGAACGCTCGTGACGGCGTCGACCGCCGTCTGCTCAATCGCTTTAAGGTCGGTCGAGTTCGCGTGGCTAACAAAAGGGAATCCCTTGATATTCCTCGCCAACCGTATCCGACTGGAGATCACCACGTCGGACTCCGGGCCGTCGCCATGCAGCCACGCGCCTTGCCGTTTCGTCAAATCGTCTAAATTCACCAATCCGCCTCTGTCTGTAAACCGACGCCATATTGNAAAAGAAGAACGCAAACGCGGGCGCGTTAATATAACGAATCCGTTCTAAATCATCAACCCCGGCAGCGTAAATTCCCGACCGTCTAAAAAGGAAAAGCCTGCTTTACAAAGAGAGCGGTTCGTT
The DNA here is from genome assembly GCA_902786505.1 of uncultured Planctomycetota bacterium. Classification (GTDB taxonomy): domain Bacteria; phylum Planctomycetota; class Planctomycetia; order Pirellulales; family Thermoguttaceae; genus RUG369. The sequence goes on from CADACS010000052.1 coordinate 15,589, forward strand.
TGCAAGCTGCCGTTCGTTGCGAGTAAGCTCGTACATATCGCGAATCAATTTGATATCGCAAGGACGCTGCTTAACGTCGCGCCGAATGAACATACGCTCCTGCGTTAAAACCATGAGTTCGACGGGAATTTCCGTAATCTGATTGAACGAGCGCGCGTAGTTGACAAAACTGGGGACCGCGGTCGTTACAAAACCGTACGCCATACTGCACGCGCCGATCGTTTTCCCTGTAAAGATACTTGTATTAATCGCGGTTTTAGAGTAGTCGCCGACGACGCAGCCGAGAAACTGCATGCGCGACGGGAATTTGCCCGCGGGCGTCTCCTGCATAACCTCGTTGTACGAATTCTTTAGGTCGCTGTTGCACGTGCCCGCGCCAAGATTGACCCAGCTGCCAAGGTAGCTGTGCCCGAGAAAGCCGTGATGCTGCTTGTTCGAATAAGGCTCGATCGTCGTCGCTTCGACCTCGCCGCCCACTTTGCACGTCGAACTGATAGCGACGAAATCCTTAATCGCGGCGTGTTCCAAAACTTTGCTGTTCGGGCCGATGTAGACGGGCCCGCGGATAAATGTAAACGGCCCGATCTTTACTTTTTTGCTCAGAACAATAGGCCCCGCTTTCGTATCGGAAACGAAATTCGCGCCAATTTCCGGACGCTCTTCCGGATTCTTCGGCACGAAAACGCCGTCCTCTATTTCGGTATAATCGCCCGTACTAATGCGGTTTTCAAGATTCTCGTTAATGAGTTTCAAATGCAGGCGAATGACGTCGGACGGACGTTCCATAAGCGTCGCCTGTACGCTCGGATAAATAATAGGAAGATTGAGGTCCTGCAAGACGCCGTGAATTTGCGCGCAGCCAATTTCGCCGGACGGCAGCATGTCGGCGGACTTCAGTACGGCGGCGGCTATGGCGGAACCGGCAAAAACAATCGCGCCGCGTTCGTAATCGCCGGCGAGAAGCTCGCGCCACAGCTGCAGCAGTCGGTATCGGGGCGCGGTTCGCGCGTTTATGAGGAGAACGGGCCCTTTGCGTTCGCCTTTTTCCGGGCGCCACGTATCGGGAACGTCCTCGCGCAGAAGATCGTGTAAGTGCGGTCGGGCAATGAGTTCAATTTCGCAGCCCAGTTCGCGAACAAGGTTGAGCAGTCGAATAGAACCGACGCTGATCGAAAAAGCGGCCCTGCCGACGGTAATGGGATAAAGATCCTGAACGCGCGAATCTTCAAATAAAATAACGTGCATGGCTTTAATCAAAATAAACGGCTGTTATAAGGTTGCGGCGCTAAATCGTCAAAACAACGGTCCACTTATTATAATTGTCAAACTCAAGCGCGCAACGAGAGCTAGTTGCGAGAAGCGCCAAAAAATCGTCTTTCTTTTTGGAAAACAGAAACTGCCGTGTTTAAAAGAGTCTGTTTTTTAACAGAGGAAAACGCCGGCAACCGTTGTAATCGCCGCCGCGCCGGACTTAAGGAAGTTTCGCGGTATGCGGTTTATTTGCGTCTGTTTTCAGTTGCCGAACGGACTTTCACAAAAGAACGCGAAAATAAAAACGCGCCGAGGAAATCGCAGTTCCCCGGCGCGTCGAAACACGTCGGACAAACGGTCCGCGTTTTAAATCTTGACCGTTATTTTAGAACGACGGGAAGATTGATCTGGGCGCCCTGCCGCAAGACGTTCAGCGTAATCGTTTCGCCCGGCCCGTGTTCTTCAACGGCGGTAATGAAATCTTCGCCCGTCTTAACGGTCTCGCCGTCGACTCCGGTAATAATATCGAACCCGCCTTCCGGCTTCAGCATAGTAGGACTTCGGTAAACGGCGCCGTTGTACCGCGACTCGACGACTCGAATCTTCCCACCGCGCAGACCCGCCTGATCCGCCGCGCCCCCTTCGTCGATGAGGCGCGGAATAAGGCCGACTTCCGTCTCCGTTACCTGAACGACGCCAACGTCGCCGCGAACCACTTTGCCGTCTTTGAGAAGAATCGAAACGATCCGGTGAATCGTATTGACCGGGACCGCAAATCCGACTCCGGTATTTTCGCCAATTCGACTCGCAATCGCCGTATTCATGCCGATCATAAGCCCTCGCGAATCAAAGAGCGCGCCGCCCGAGTTGCCCGGATTGATCGCCGCGTCGATCTGAATAACGCCTTTAATCTGGCGGAACTGCTGAGGACTTCCGATCGTTCGGTTCAAATTCGAGATAATCCCCTTCGTCATCGTGCGCTCGAGCCCAAACGGATTCCCGATGGCATAGACGGTCTGTCCGACAAGCAGATTCGAGGAATCGCCGAACTCGACGGGAAACAGCGACTCTTCCGGGGCGTTAATCTTAACAAGCGCTACGTCCGTGTTCGGATCGACGCCAATGAGTTCCGCGGAGTAGGTTTCGCCGTTAAACAGCGTCACTTCCATCTCCGAGACGTTCTCAACGACGTGGAAGTTCGTGAGAATTACGCCCGACTTATTGAGAACAATTCCACTTCCCGTCCCTTCCGACTTCTCCGTCTGGCCGAAAAACGGCAACGAGCGAACGGCGACCGTCGAGACGTTGACAATACTCTTATTCCGCTTGGCGTACAAAGCGACGGGCGTTCTCTCTTCCGGGGTAAGAGCCGCTAACCTCGAATTAAGGTCGTCAAGCGCGGCGGGCGGAACGACGACGCCCGGCTGGACGTTCTGCTGGGTCGAAATGGGAAGCGCGGGGATATCGGGCTCAGAGAGCGCCGCGGGCGGAGCGGCGTTGAACGAACTGCCGTTCTGAGCGTAATAGGGCGCGTTTCCAGACTGGGCAAGACTCGAAGAACCGGAAAACCAGAACGCGGCGCATCCCAAAAGGGCGCCGCAAAAACTCAACGCGACGACGCCAAAACGCGATAATCTCTGTTTACGCATCATGATTTACTCCAATAAAGAACCTGCGGCGGCGACTTCTACCGCCGCCAAAACTCGGACGCGCTCAAACGCCGTTCCGAAGACGCGCGACTAACGTCTAAACGACTAGTTGCGCCAGACAGAAGAATATTACGCAAAATAGACTCCTTTGGCGCTATAATTTTGAAAATTTTGCAAAAAACTCCGAACAGATTCGAAAGAAAAACGAAACCTGCCTCCGCGCAGAAACGAACGCGCCTGCTTGTCATACGGAAGATTCGGCGTTATTTCTTCTCTTGACTCCGTTGCGAAAAAAAACGTATACTCCCGTCGGTTACGGTTCGTCAAGTTCTAACCGGGTTTACTTTTTATGCGTTCAAATCGCCACTGTCAACAGCGCGTCCCCGTCCGAAGCGGACGCGCAGCGTTTCTCGGCGCCGCGCTCGCGGCGGCGCTCGTGTGCGTCTCCGGATGCTGCTGCTCGCAGTACAGTCAGCCCGGCGCGCCGAACGTCGATTTGGGCGCTTATGATCCCAATCAGCCGAATCCCCTCTTCGTCAAAACAAAAGATCCCGAAGCGCTCTGGGACGCGATCGTCGACGTTATAGACAACTACTACGAAATCGACGTCGAAAATCCAATTCGTACTTATTCGCAGACGGGCAAGGACGGCGCGACCTACGAGTACCAAACGGAGGGACGAATCGATACGAAACCGAGTATCGTGGGCGGTTCCGCGGAACCGTGGCGCAAAAATAGCGCCGAGTGCGGTAAGAAATGCTTTGCGACGCTGCAGACCGTCCGTTCGACCGCGACCGTTCGCGTCGTGCCGGAAGGCAAAGGATTCTTTGTCTACTTGGCGGTCTACGAAGAACTCGAAGATCTTCCCAATCCGATTGGCTCGACTTCCGGGGTTAAAATGCAATATAACGACGATCGCTCCAAATTACAGCAGGCGCTCGGTGAACGCCAGCGTTCCAAAGGCTGGATACCGGTCGGGCGCAACGCCGAACAGGAATCGCGCATTCTCAAAGAGATCGGATGGCGAGCGGGCGTAGCGAGAACTATTATTCATCAGGGCGTAAGAGACGCCGAACTGAAACCGTAACCAAAAAGGAGCCCGATTGAGATCGTGCCAATAGCAAAAAAGCCGAACGGAAAACCCGTTCGGCTTCTTTTATTCTACGCTTTAGAAGAGGGAATCAGCATTCCATCGTCTCAACGACCGCCGGCCGATCCATCGTCGCTTTGAAAGAGGATCCGTAAGTTTTCGCCTGATACGCCAAAATCGCCATGCAACTGACGACGGAGAAGATCGCCGCAAGCGCGAGGAACGTGTCAAACAGGCTCAGCGGTTCGCTGTGCAGGCGGCGCAGCAAAAAGAACGGAACGAGCAGCGCAATGAGCCCAAGGATATCGAACAGGATCAAAAAGGTAACGCACGAGGCGCCCGCCGTAATAAAGGCGACGACGTTCGCAATCGCGATCCCGATAATGAGAAGAAGCCCCAAGAGGCGAACGGCTCGCGCCGCGCCCTTGTCGACAATCTCGCCCTTGACCTTAGGAGCTTTCGGCTCTTTCGGCGCTTTTTCTTTTTTAGCCTTAGGAGCCTTTTCCTTCTTGGCCTTCTTTCCCTTTTTGCCCGATTTTTTGTCTTCTTCCTGCGGGACCCCCTGAGCGTCGTCGGCAGCTCCGGCAGACGCGGAGACAGGATCGGAAATCTCGATCGAACCGCTATCCAAGGCAAACGGATCGGTGGAAATCTCGGAAGAAGGCGCGACGTCCAACGGCGAACCGTCGGCGCTGGAAAAGACGTCGCTCATATCGCCCGTCTGTTCCGTATTCTCATCGGTCGTGAAGAAATCGTCAACATCGCTTTTATCGTCGGTATCAGCCACGTCATCCTCCAAGTTTCAGAACGTCGGCCGGTCGGGCGGCGACGGTCTGCCTATAACACCAACAATTGCCCGGCCATACTCGAAGAGCATAGAATCCGGGAAACTATCTACTTTCTTCAAGTATAATTGTATTTTTTCCTTTTGCCACAAAAAAACTGTAAAACTTCACGGAAAAATGAGATTTTCCACATTTCCCGGCGCTCTTTTGTTATTATACTAACGTTTGTTTTAATCGTTACCACAGGCAAAGGGACCTAAAATGAGTTTCTACGCGCCGAAAATAAGCAGCCGCCCGAAAAGATCGGAAATTCCGTCCGGCGAACTGTGCAGTCACTGCAACGGCAAATGCTGCCGCTACATTGCGCTCCCGATCGACAAGCCGACGACCTACGAGGAATTCGACTATGTCCGCTGGTATATTCTCCACGACAAAACGGCGGTCTTCGTAGAAAACGGCGATTGGTTCCTTCTGGTAAACACGCCCTGCAAAGAGCTGGGACCGGACAATCGCTGTATGATTTACGAAAAGCGTCCTCAAATCTGCCGGGAATACTCGACTGAAAAGTGCGAATACGACGATCTGTTCGTATTCGAGCAATATTTCGAGACCCCGGATCAAGTCGAGGAGTACGCCGAAGCGGTTCTCGGTCCGAGGCCGGGCGCCGACTTCCGCACCCCGCGCCCCGCCGTTAAGCTGCCGCTGGTCTAAATCAGGGATTCCACCGGAACGACTTTACCGCTTTCGCGCTGATCTTGCACACGAACGTTTTGTCTCCGCAGGCGACGTTGATTTCCTGCGGTCTGTCGGAATCGTTCTGTACGACGAGCGCATAGGTTCCGTCGACGTTCTTAAACGCGCACGCGTATACGCCCCTAAGTTCGCCTTCTCGCCGGAGCTCGACGCGTTTCGCGTTCAAACGCGCCACCTTAGAGAAGTGCCCTATCTCGTAGAAATGCGAGTAGCGCGTAACCGTTTTGTAGTCGCCTGTGGAGATATTGACCGCGCCGAGGCACTGCGTGCAGCCGCCCGGCCGATTCGGGCCGCGTTTATCGTCGAGCATGTAATTCCAGACAATAATCGCCTTGCAGCCGTAGTTCATGACGCCGATTCCGACTTCGCGCATGAACCACATGAGATCGCCTCCGAACGAATAGCCCCAATCGCCAATCGACTGCTCGGTAAAATACAGTCCCTTGTCGGGCCGCGCGTCGCGAACGCGTTTCATCTCCTCTTTGTTCCCGCCGTACGCGTGATACGCCGCGCCCGTGAGGAACTGCGCCGCTTCTGGATCTTCGTAAATATGGAGCGGATACCCCTGCTGGTCGCGGCACTCTTCTTTATTCGAGTCGTAATTGAAATTGTGGTCAAAAGCCCAGATCTCCGTTTCGAGACCGGCGGCGCGCATTTTCGGCCCGAGGGTCTTAACGAATTCGCGCTGCTCCTGCCAAGTCATAAAGAGGGACGCGGAATTGCCGCGATTGAGCGGCTCGTTCTGCATTGTAATTGCGTTAATCGTTATTCCGTGTTCGCGCATCGCCTGAACGTATTTGACGAAGTAAGACGCGTAATCGCCGTAATACTTCGGATTGAGCCGTCCGCTCGTCCACGATTCAAACGGTTCAAGGCTCTCTAAATCTTTGACTTTCATCCAACGCGGACAGGTCCACGGAGACGCGACGATCTTTAACTCGGGATTGATCGCGAGAATCTCTTTCAGCGCGGGAATGACGTAGTCTAAATCCTCGGAAGCAAGCGCGAAATTCTCAATACCGGGCTTATCGCAGCACGTATATTCGCTCAGAGAAAAGTCGGAGCAGCCGATCGAAACGCGAACGTAGCCGTAGCCAAGCCCCTGATCGACGGAAAAAGTCTCTGTCAGCAGCGCTTTGCGGTCCTCCGGCGCCATCTTCATGAGATTATAAGACGTCGATCCGGTTATGGCCGCGCCGAAACCTTCGACCGTCTGATACGTCGTTTCAGGATTGAGCGTCAATACGGGCCGTTCCGACAGGGGCGCGCTGAAATCGAGCGTCTCCTTACGGAATAAAAGTCTTTGGTTTGCCGTCGTCTCATAGGCGACAACCTTATCCGAAGGATTTTGGGAATCGTCAAGCCCCGAAATCGGCTCCGAGGGATTGTCCGCAAAGACGGCAAAGGTCGAACATAGAACGTAAAACGCGGCAAGAGCGAAGGAAAAACGAAATAGGGAACGCATGGGAAGTCAGCTCCAATAAAGACAAAAAAACGGCGCGTTGTTTGCCAACGGGAAACGGTACGCGTCTAAGTTTAACTGGCGCATACGCAAAAGTCAATCCTCGCGGTTCTCGCGGAAAAACTGCGCGCATTGAGTCGATACGCCGAAACGCTTCAGATTTCAATTCCTCAACCGTCGTATTCTCCTCGAAAAGCGACTTCCAAGAAAGAAAAATAACCAAAAGATTTCGTAAAAGAAAAAGCCGGTTCTGTTCTTCTTAACGAGCCGGCCCAGTTTAAACAGACGAAACGCCGTCTCTAAACGAAACGGGGGAAAGCGATTTCCGCGCTTCCCCCATATTATAATGAGTCTGACAAACAGGCCGCTGATTAGAATTCGCGGTTTTCAAGCTTCTCTTTTGTCGACCACAAACCGGCGGACGGCGTGCTGATGAAGTAAACAACCTCGCCGTCGGGCATGGTATTGAACCCGTTCTTCATGGTCTCGGGATTGTAGCGCTTGAGCGTTTCCTCAAGATCGGCGTAGCCAAAGCAAACGCTTTCGACTTCCTCTTTCGTTAAGTGGCCCGGCGCGTACGTAATCTTGAACCGGCCTTCGGACGAACCGTGAATGAGGTGCGCCGTTCCGTGCGTAAGATCTTGCAGGACGGGCTCTTTTTTCCACAGTTTCAAAACGTTTTCCGTGCCGGAATATCCGAACTGACGAATCAACTGATCCACGTCGGGCTGTTCGCCGAATCTCTTCAGACCGGGCGCGATAATAAGCAGCTCGCCGCCGTCCGCCATCGCCATACGCGTGCGATAGATCGCTTTATTCGCAACCCAAGTACTGTAGAATTCGTCGCCCTGCATTACGGCGACTACCTTCTTAAGGGGCGGAACGATCGTGATATTCTGGTCGCGGGACGCCGTCGCCGCGTCGAGATAGACGTCGAGATCGTCGCCGACGTACACGCCCGTATGACCAAGTTTGCCCTCGGCGTCGTACGCCATCGTTACTTCAATATAGCAGTCGGGCAAATCGCCCAAGAGCTCGTCTTCCGCCTTGTTGTAGCATTTGCGGAGGGGCGTCAGGAAATTGCCTAAGTTATTCTCAATTCCGCAGCACGCGGCCATCATGTGCGAAGCGCAAATCGTCTCTTTACCGCCAAGCCCAATAAAGTAGTTCTTGTTATGATTCGCGAACCCGAGGACTTCGTGCGGAACGACGTGCCCAACGTTGACGATGAGATCCCACTTCTCTTTAACGAGCGTCGTATTGAGCGATACCGGAATCGGCCAGTCGGCCTTCCCTTTCGAGACCTCTTGAACAAACTCAGCCGGCACTTCGCCAATGTGCGTCGCGCCGCCGCGCCAATCGTGCTTCAAAATGCGTTCTTCCGGAATCGAACCGAACATCCATTTGTTCTGTTCCGGAGTGTGCGGGAGATGCTGCCCAAGCGTCGGAATAACGTACACTTCCGCCGTCTTCGAGAAGAGTTTATACAGTTCCTCGACAATCTTGCCCGCGCCGCTGTGCGCGCGCGTAATATCGGGGGGAAGAAGGAGAACGCGTTTGGGATCCTTGCAAATGCGCTCGCGCGCTTCGTCGGCGGCGCGGCGCGCGGCCGCAAGGACCTGTTCCATAGAGAGCGAACCTTTTTCTACAAACCAAGATGGCATATCAAACGACCTCAATGTGAGTTATGTTTTGGTTAAATCAAATAGAAAAAAACCGCCGCGCTCGATCGGAAAACCGAAAGCGCGACGGATCGTTTGCCGTTACCGGCGAATACGGTCGACTACGTCGAACAGGATATCGCGGAATTCCTCCGGCGACGTTTCGTCCAACGTCTTGCCCTTGCGTTCGAGCTTCTCGTTGACCTTGATCGCCGTCTCCTGCATAACGGCGTGCGTCTCTTCGCTGCCGCCTACAAGGGTAAAATTCTTACCGCGCGTCAGGCGTTTATCGCCGTCGGTATTGTCGAGTCCAACGCCCAGCATATGCGCGTGTTGACGGTTAGAGGAAGAAGAATCAGTCTTTGCACGTTTCACGGTTCGTCTCCTTCGTCGGTCGTTAGGACGTTTCGTCCGGCGGCGGTCAACCGCTCGCCGCCGGATACTGTCAGCGCGGCAGATTTCAGCCGATTCGCTGCTGAAGCTGCGTTAAGAGTTCGTCTTTCTTAACGCGAACTTGTTCGAGCGTATCGCGGTCGCGCAACGTTACGGTGCCGTCTTGAAGCGTCTGACCGTCGACGGTAACGCAGAACGGCGTGCCAATTTCGTCTTGGCGGCGATAGCGCCGGCCGACTGCGCCTTTCTCGTCGTACTGAACGGACATATGCTTCTTAAGATCGGCGTAAATTTCCGTCGCGACTTCCGGCATGCCGTCTTTCTTAACGAGCGGGAAGATCGCCGCCTTGACGGGCGCAAGCCGCGGATGCAATTTCAAATAGACGCGCTCTTCCTCTTTGCCGGCTTCCGAAGTCGGAGCCTTGTCGACTTTGTACGATTCGCACAGGAACGCGAGCGTCGCGCGGTCGGCGCCGGAACTCGGCTCGATAACGTGAGGAATAAAGCGTTCTTTTCGCTGATCGTCGAAATAGGACATGTCTTTTCCGGATCCGCGCCATTTCGGCTGGCCGTTGGCGTCCTTTTCGAGAACGAGCGAGTCCCCCTCGCGAACGAGCTTCCCTTCGGAGTGCGAGCGGAGGTCGAAATCGCCGCGGTGCGCGACGCCTTCGAGCTCGCCGAATTCGCCGTCCGGCAGGAACGGGAACGCGTATTCAATATCGGCGGTGCCGACGGAATAGTGCGCCAATTCGGCCTTTTCATGCTCGCGCATACGAAGCCGCTCGCCCGCCAAGCCCATATCGACGTACCACTGGAATCTGCGGTCGCGCCAGAATTTATACCACTGTTCCGATTCGGACGGATGGCAGAAGAATTCGATCTCCATCTGCTCGAATTCACGGCTGCGGAACGTGAAGTTGCGCGGCGTAATTTCGTTGCGGAAGCTCTTGCCGATCTGGCCGACGCCGAACGGAACGCGAACGCGCGTGCTGTCGACGACGTTTTTGAAGTTGACAAAGATGCCCTGCGCGGTTTCCGGACGCAAGAACGCCGCGTCCTCTTCGCCGCCGAGCGCGCCGACCGTCGTCTTGAACATCAAGTTGAACTCGCGCGGTTCAGTCAGCGTGCCGAGCGTCTTGGCGTCCGGACCGAGAACGAGCGAAAAATCGCCGTTTTCAAAGGAATCGACGCCCATGAAGTCGCCTTCCCACGTCAGCTTGTCGGCGTCCTTTTTACGGAGCCCGAAGAAGCGGAGCGCCGCCTGCTCGATCGCGTCGTGTTCGTTTTCCGTCTCGATCGTCGTAACGAAAACGCGAAGCGTCTGCGCCGGAGCGCCGTTCTCGCCGTGCTTAAGACCGGTTACCCAGCGGCCTTTGATATGGTCGAACCGATAGCGGCGCTTCGATTCCTTGCAGTCGATCATGAAATCGTGGAAAAGATCGTAATGTCCGGAGCATTTCCAAACTTGCGGATGCATAATAATCGCGCAATCGAGCCCGGTCATTTCAAACGTACTGGGCGCGCCGGGAAGCTGTATCATCTCGTTATGCCCGACGACCATATCGTTCCACCACGCGTCTTTCACATTGCGCTTAAGCAGAACGCCAAGGGGCCCGTAGTCCCAAAAACCGTTCAGACCGCCGTAAATTTCGCTCGATTGAAACAGAAAGCCGCGTCGTTTGCAAAGCGCGACCAGTTCTTCCATCCGCATCGTTTCTATTCCTTACTCTGCTTGGGTTTGACGTCCGGCAGAAAATCCGGACTTTATCCTAATGTTTTTTAATTTGTTCGTTAATATCGGCGCGCAGTCTACCGTTTGGCCCGTCGAAACTCCGAGTCCAAACGAATCTCGCCTACTCGAAATTCGGAAACGGCGTCGAGCGAATCGATTTTCGCGGCGTCGACAATATCTTTCGTTAATTTTACTTTCCGTAAATTGACGCCCCCGCGGCTCTCTTTGAGGAGCTCGACGAGCGGCTTAGATCGCCGTTCGCGCCACTGTTCGCGCGAAACTTCCGCCTGAACGTTGAGTTTATACTCTCCGTCGCGAAGCGTAATCCGGTCGGCTAAAAGACCGGCCAGAAGCAAGTCCTCCTCGGTATACTGGCCGTCTGTTCCGGCACACACGATCGAAACGGTCTCCGGTCTGTCGCGAAGAAGCCGCTCGACAACAGCCTGCGCGTTCAGAAAACAGGCGAGGATTACCGTTCCCCGGCAGCGCAAAATCGCCTTAGTTCCGTTCGTCGTCGTAAAGAGGAGCGTTTTGCCGGCGACCGTCTCCGGGGTATACTCGTCGGGAGAATTCCCAAAGTCAAATCCGGGAATCGGCGTCCCGCCCCGTTCGCCGCCAAGCCTGACGTTCTCAGCGTTCTCCGGCTTACGCGAAAGGAGCGTCTCTTTTGCAGCGACGGTTTCTTCGACCGTCTCAAACGGCAGGACTTTGGCGGCGCCGGAACGCAGCGCGGTCGTAATCGTCGTCGTCGCGCGGAGAACGTCGATCGCCACGGACGTTCCGTTTATCGGCAGATCCGGCGTAAGTTCAGGCGTCGGATAGACGTTAATCTGTTTCATGCCAGCGCTCTCAATACGGTCCTTTGTGCAAAGCCGGCTCGTACGCGTTAAAAAATCCAACTGGTTAAGAGGAAATTTTCTGCTATAATACGCCGGTCGGGCTGAAGGGACGAATCTCCCAAACGCCGCCCCGTCCTACGGGCGCGTCAACGCTCCATTATACTATGAAATCGAAGAAAGGCAAAGGCTCTTCCTGTGGGCGTTCAAGAAACAAAGGATGAAAAATCCGTCGATAAATCCGCCGATCGCATTCGCGAAATGTTCGGAGAAATTGCGCCCAAATATGATTTTCTCAATAATTTTCTTTCGATCGGTCTGGCCAAACGCTGGCGTAAGTTTCTCGTCGCGAAGGTATACAAGAGTCTGGTGGAAGACGTTTCGGGCGTAAGCAGAGTCGAAACGCTCGACGTCGCGACCGGAACCGGCGACGTCGTGATTGAAACGCACCGTCAGTGGAAGCGTGTTCAGAAAAAGTTCGGGGGCGATCTGCAGCTCGTCGGGGTCGACTTTGTTCCTAAAATGCTTGAATTGGCGCGCAAAAAAGCAGACCGGAAAAAGATCGTCAACGCGGAATTCGTCGAAGGGGACGGTATGAACCTCCCGTTTCAGTCCAACCGCTTCGACGCGGTCACTATCGCTTTCGGACTGCGAAATATGGCGGATCCTCAACGCGGAATCGCCGAAATGACGCGGGTATGCCGGCCCGGCGGCGTCGTGGCGATTCTCGAATTCTCGCCGACGAAATTCCCTGTTTTCGCGTCCCTTTTCCGCTTCTATTTTCACAAGATTCTGCCGGCGATCGGTCAGGCGGTCGCAAAGAACAGCAAAGACGCGTACCGATATCTGCCGGAGAGCGTCGACGCGTTCGACAAACCGGAAACCGTCGCCGAATTCATGCGCCAGAACGGGCTCGAAGACGTAACGCGCTACCCGATGACGTTTGGCGTCCTTGGGCTGTTCATTGGGAAAAAACGCGTCTGAGTTCTGCCGCCGCGGTCAAACGTTATAGTACCCGCGATACCATTCGACGAATTTTTTGAGGCCGAAATCGACGCTCGTATTCGGCCGGAATCCGAAATCGGCGTACAGCTCGTCGACGTCCGCGTACGTCTGATAGACGTCGCCGGCCTGCATGGGCAAAAACTCCTTGCGCGCCGTCTTGCCGATATGGCGCTCAAGCGTCTCAATAAAATCCATGAGCTTTTCAGGGCGGTTGTTGCCAATATTGTACACTTTGGCGCGATCGCCCTTCACGTTTGGCTTCGGGGGATTGCAAAGCATATTCTCTATCCCCTGAACAATATCGTCGACGTAAGTAAAATCGCGATACATATCGCCGTGATTAAAGATCTGAATCGGCTCGTCGTTGAAAATTTTGCGCGTAAAGATAAACGCCGCCATATCGGGCCGGCCAAACGGCCCGTAGACGGTAAAAAAGCGCAACCCCGTCGCGGGGATATCGAAAAGGTGCGCGTAAGAATACGCGAGCAGTTCGTTCGACTTCTTTGTCGCTGCGTACAGCGAGACGGGCTCGTCTACTTTATCGTCCGTCGAAAAAGGCGTCTTCTCCTGCTGACCGTAAACAGAAGAACTCGACGCGTAGATTAGGTGCTCGACCGGCCAGTTCCGGCACGCTTCGAGAATATTGAAAAAACCGATAATATTCGACTGTATATACGCCTGCGGATTCGTAAGAGAATAGCGAACGCCCGCTTGGGCGGCGAGATTCACGACGATTTCCGGCCGGTATTCGTCGAAAAGCGCGTTGACCGCAGAGGCGTCGGCAAGATCCCCTTTAACGAACCGAAAATTCGAAAACGATTTTAACTCGTCGAGCCGGGCGTATTTCAAGTTCACGTCGTAATAGTCGTTCACACTGTCGTACCCGACGATCTGCGCGCCCTGAGCCGCAAGTTTTTTTGCAAGATGATAGCCGATAAACCCCGCGGCGCCGGTTATAAGATAGCGTTTGCCAGGATCCATTCGGTTGAACTTCGCGGTCATATTCGTCCTCGAAACTTTCTGATTCTGAAAAGAGCGCCTTCTTCTAACGCGGCGCGTTAATCCTTAAATCCTTCGTATTGAGCGCTAATCTTTCGGTAGCTCTCCAAGTCTCCGACGTCGTAGCGTCTGCCCGGCATTTCAAACGCATAGACCGGCTCGCGTTCGCACAGCCACGCGGCCAAACTGCCGGGCGCGTCGTAGCCGCACCCTTTCGCAAGCGCGTCGCGCAGCTTGGCGGGCGTTAGTCCGCGATACGCGTAGAAGGGCGGAACGCACCAGTGCGTTTTCGGTTCCGCCGGTTTCTCGACCATTCCGACGACACGGTCCCCTTCTCCGAGCTCTAATACGCCGCACTTTCTGAGCAGGGCGGGCTCCGGTTCGTAATAGCGCATAATCGCGCTGCCGTCGACGCGCTCGAAATAGTCGACGAACGCGCCAAGCGAAAAATCGAGCACGTTGTCGCCCGCCAAGACGAGCAGGTCGCCGGACAGATTCGCGTTCTCAAGCGCGAATAAAATATCCTTTACGGCGCCGACGCGCGTCTCGTTCGTAGTCGAACCGTCGTCGAGAATTTCGATCGGCGCGCGCGTCGGAATAAGACCGTCGCGCCCGAGCGCCTTGTCAGAACGCCACCGGAGGAAATTATCGGCGTACCGCGCGTTCGAAACGACGGTAAACCGGTCAATTTTTCCGAAACGGTCGACGTCGTCGACGAGCCAGTCGATAATCGTCTTTTTGCCAACTTTCAGCAAGGGCTTTGGAAAATGTTCCGTGAGCGGATAGAGCCTCGTGGCGTACCCGGCGGCTAAAACGACGCAATTCATAACAATCTTCTATCTCCGTAGGGAACGGTCAAAACTGCACGCCGTTCGACGTCTGGCAAAAGTGAATGGAGAATTTCCCTTCAAGATTGGGAAACGCATGCAAATACCGTTTCGTCATTGTCTTAACGATAGAAGCGCGTTTCGACGGATCGACGAGCGCCATACAGCATCCCTTAAAGCCGGCGCCGCTGAATCGGCCGCCGTAAATACCGTCGGTCTCCTTCATGAGGTCGAACTCGCGGTCGCTGACGCTGTGAATAGTGGAAGGAAGAGCCGGCACGTGCAGGGAAACGAAATCAGCCTGCTTGAAGATCTCGTCGCGGTCCTCTACCAGATGGATGTACTCGGGAACGTTCTTCGCGAAAGGATCGTATGCGATGACATTCATGTTGAATCCGAAGTGCGCTTTCTGAGCCACCAGCGCGCCGATATTGCCGGTACCGATGAGTCCCAGTGTCTTGCCTTCCAGCTCGCCCTTCTTGATGCCCATCTTCGCGTAGCGGTAATCTTCCATCATGTGGGCCTGGACTGCCTTGAACTTCTTCGCGCAGTACAGCATGTTGAAAATAGCGATCTCCGCGACGGAAACTGCATTGGAGCCGCCTGCTGTGCAGACGAGGATGCCCTTTTCCTTGCAGGCCTCGATGTCCACCATGTCGTATCCTGCGCCGTGGCGGGACATGATCTTCAGCTTCGGGGCTGCCTCAATGATCTTGCGGGTGATCTTCGCAGTGCGGACGATCATAGCGTCGCAATCCGCGATATCAGCGATAATATCTTCCTCTGTAAATCCTCTGCCGTCCTTGACCTCAAATCCGTGCTCTCTCAGGTATGCATATCCTTCGGGAAGGATCGGCTGGGGAAGAAGAACTTTGTAACTCATGAAATACCTCCTTACTTAGTTGCGATAGACGTCGTCCACGATCTCAAAGCCCTTCTCCTCGAGCGTCTTGCCTACCCAGCCGCGGTTGATGATGCCCTGGCGGGTCTTCTCAAGCTTGGCCTCGTCGGCAGCCTGGAACTTCTTGGCCTCTTCAAGGATGGTAGCAGCGTCATTTCTCGGAATAACGATGATGCCGTCAGGATCAGCCAGGATGATGTCGCCGGGGTTCACGCTGATGCCGCCGCAGCTGATGGGAACGTTCACTTCGCCGGGTCCTTCTTTGTAAGGGCCGCCGGGTGTCGTTCCTGTGCAGTATACAGGGAAATCCCACTTGCCGATCTCGTCGATGTCGCGGATGGGGCCGTCAAGGATGATGCCGGCGACCTTCTTCTGAAGGTACAGGTAAGCCATCATGACCTCGCCCATCAGTGCGCGGGTGTTGTCCTCTTCGTTGGAAACGACCAGGACATCGCCTTCGTTGCAGAGATTCAGGGCAGCATGGAGAGCCAGATTGTCGCCGGCGCGGCACTTCACGGTGAAGGCCGGTCCCACCATCATCTGGTCCTTCGGGCTGGACACCAGATGGATTCTGGGGTTCATCGCACAGCTTCTTCCCATGCAGTCCGCAGTATTGGACGCCGGGATGTTCTTGAACTGCATCATAATGTCGTGATCGGGCATATTTCTCTTGAGATAGATTCTCTTTCCAACTGCCATGATTCTTTTCCTCCTGAGTTAGGTTTTTAATGTGTACCGGATGGATCTGTTACAGCTGCTCTGAAAGGTGGTTCTTGTTTCTTGTTTCTTATTTCTCGTTCGCTTTTTATATATGTATCTTGTTTCTGGAATCAGCATACACCCGAATGTAACTTGTTTCAAGTATTATTTTTAAATTTGTAACTATGTACAATACACAGCTGCTGATTTTGTGCAGTTTCTACAGAAGTGCCGGTATATGGCTTCGGAAACAAAAAAACAGCGGAGACAGCATTCCGGGAAACAATGTCTGCTCTTTCCCTGAATGCTGCCCCCGCTGAATCACATGGCAGTAAAAGCTGCTGCCTGACGGCAGCCTGTGCGGTTTCAGGTCCCGCAAGCGGGACCTGAAACCTGTATTCAGTTCTCTGTATCGCTTCTCACGGCATTCACCGTGATCTCCTTTTGCTTCATATCGTAACGGTCCAGGTCACTGATCTTCAGCTGAAGCCTGCTCTTCTCATGGAATCGGTCATAGTAGCGGGTCACAGCCCCGATCATCAGGAGCTGAAGGATGCTCAGCTGGCAGAGGGCTGTCGCGGTGATGTTCATGGCGTTTCCTGCAGCTCTGGCCTGCAGCTCTGGCCGGTGTCAGAAGGACGATATCCGCATGCCGGCTCAGCAGCGAATCGCTGAGGGATGTGACAAGGATCACCCTGGCGCCGGCTTTCTGCGCCACCATCATGGCGTCACCCGTGCTTTTCGCGCGGCCGTCATAACTCACAGCGATCAGCACATCGTCTTTTCCGAGATTTGCCGCCGTCCGCAGCTGCAGCAGCTGGTCACTGACCATAAAGGCGTCAAATCCCATATTCATAAAAAGGCCCACGGCAGTATGGGTGACGCCGCCGGCACTTCCGCTGGCCGTCAGCATGATCCGCTTTGCTTTTCCGACGATGTCGATAGCCCCTTCCAGCGCATCATTGTTCAGGTCCATTAGACAGCTGTGCAGCGCGTTTTCGCTGAAGCGCATCATCTTCTGCTTGATCACGTTGACGCTGTCGCTGCGGGTGATGCCGATGTCCTTTTCCAGGCTGACGGCCTGCTGCTGCATATGAAACTTCATCTCCGCAAGGCCGCTGTAGCCGATCATCTGGCAGAAACGGGTCACCGTCGCCACGCTGGTGCCGATCTTTTCCGCCATCTCATAGATGCTCATATCCAGAGCAGCCTGCTCATCCGCCAGCAGGAATTCCGCGATCCGGTTCTGCGTGGCATTGAATTTAGGACGGTACAGCCCGATCCTTGACCTAAGTTCGCTCTGCCCCTCGATGATCGTCTTTCTGTTTTCCATTTCCCCTACCCTTCAGTCCAGGTTTCATTTGCTTCTGATTTCATCATACATGAAACAAGTTTCATCTGTAAAGTCTTAATCCGCCTTCTCAGGAAATTGTCCCGGACTGAACTCAGATCAAAACAACACGGCCGCCGCATTAAGGTCTTTGAAATCTTTTTCCTGAACGCGGCAGCCGTTTTTCATTTATTATATCCGTTCGTCACCTTGGAAAGCGTTTATCTTCTCTCCGGGATGACCTCCAGCCAGTATCCGTCGGGATCCTGGATGAAATAGATCCCCATGCTGTGGTTCTCGAAGCAGATGCATCCCATCTCCTCATGCAGCTTGTGGGCGGCTTCAAAATCATCCACCTTGAATGCCAGGTGGAACTCTTCCTCGCCGAT
>CADACS010000053.1 GCA_902786505.1 uncultured Planctomycetota bacterium
AAACGGAGATTTTCCAACACGACGACCGACTTGTCGGTCATCGCGGCGACCTTCGCTTGCGCGTCTTCGCCAACGGTGTCGCTGGCAAAGTCAACTTTAACGCCAGGGAGAAGCTCGGCAAGGCGAACGGCGGTCGGACGAAGCGTGAACTTCGGATCCGGCGCGTCCTTCGGACGACCGAGATGACTCATCAGAATAACTTTGCCGCCGCGATCAAGAACATTCTTAATCGTGGGCAGCGCCATACGGATACGACGGTCGTCGGTGATGGCGCCATTATCGTCAAGCGGAACGTTAAAGTCTACGCGAATCAACACCTTTTTTCCAGCAACGTCGACGGCAGCGATCGTTTTCTTCGCCATTTGAAATACCTTCCTCTAAATTACAGAATCTTCCGAATTCCCCGATACGCAAGACGATTCGCACGTCGCGGCATAGTCGGGGGACGTCCTCAAAATCTTCTTTTCTTCGCGATTTTACGAAATATCGACTGTTAAAAGGACCGCGAAGAGCATATAATAATTATATATTGAGCGACCTTCCTTGTGAAGGGGGTTTGCAGCCTTTCATCCGTATGAAGCGGAGCTTTGGCTTTTTATCTTAGTCGTTGCGGCGATCCCAAAAGAACGCGCTCTCTGGCAGGCTCCATTTCCTTTCAGAAGCCAATGGGCGCTTCGGCGTTTGGTTAAAGACAAGGCTCTCGCCGTCACTCAACTCCCAGGCGGCGCCGCAACGCGCCAGTTCGCGCGCCGACGTTTAACATGCACGTAAAGACTATCACGCCTATTGTCACTCTCGTTTTAGCGGGTATTTTGTTTGCCACTTCGCCGTCGCCAGATCCGTGTTCCTTTGGCGACGCTGCAGCTTCGACGTCCCTTTTCGCCCAAGACGAGCTTGATACTTCAGCTTTGGACGATCTAGAACCGTCCGAGCCCGCCGAAAACCAAGCGGAGCCCGAATCGGTTGCGGAACCGTCTAAGGAAAATACAAACGCCCAAACGACCGCCGGTCGAACGCGCGCGTCAGAGTTGATTCTTTCGAGCGGATGGATCGGCGTTATTCTGCTCCTCGGTTCGATTTTGGCAGTCTCGCTCATTATCAGGCTGTGTTTCGCGCTTCGACGCAATACGTTCCTACCTGAAAGGTTGGAGTCCGCGTTGAGCGAAGCAATCGCCAAAGGCGCGTACGGATCTGCCGCGCAAATCGCCGCGAACGACGACTCCTTCATAGGGCGCGTTTCCGCCGCTGGGTTAAAAGAAGCGGATCGCGGCTGGCTCGCCATGGAAAAAGCGCTCGAGGACGCCGCCGCCGATCAGACCGCGGCCATGTATCGGCGCACGGAACCCCTCTCGACAATTGGCAACGTAGCGCCGATGCTCGGGCTTCTAGGCACGGTTGTCGGTATGGTTCTAACGTTCGGCGAACTTGCCGTCGCGGAGGCTGGCGGACGCAATCTCGCCAACGGGATCTACTTCGCGCTTGTAACGACCGTCGAAGGGCTCGTTGTCGCTATTCCCGTTCTCATCGCGCACTCGCTCCTTAACGCGAGAATTGCGTCGCTCGTTTCGGAAGCCGCGACGCGAATCGACCGAATCTTTGCTCCCGCGAAAAGGCAGCTGCAAGCTCAGTCCGTCCCGACTCTTGCACGCGCTCCTCAGCGTCCGCAATATTCGGCGCGTTCTCAAGAGGCAAAACTCGCGACCGATTCCCCCGTTCCCGGTTTGCGGGAAGTGACGCCGTCAAATAATTCGCAAGAGGAACAAACGCCGCCGCCGACTCCGCCGCGCCATTCTTTGTCCCTTAAAAACCGTCAGTAACGAACCGATTGGAAATTTGTAAAACTGTCTATCCACGACAGAGGCGTAACGTTTAATGTCCGATTCGCACCGTTCTCCCAGACTTGGGCTAGGACTCTCAGAAGAGCGGAAAGCCGCGCTTCAACAGTCGAACAGGCTCAAACAGGAACTGTACGCGCAGCAGAAGAAAATCCAGTTTTCTAATCTGCTGGAGCGTTCGAACGACGACGTTGACGCCTATATCGAATCTCAGGAAAACGTTTTTATTGCGTCGGGACGGAAAAAGAAAACTGAAGAGACGGAAAATGGAGGAAACGCCGCTTCCGGAGAAACGTCCTCACAAGCCGAACCGCAAACAGAAATAGAAAACGACGATCGCGACGGTTTTGATTTCTTCTACAGCCGGCCTTATGAACCGTCGAGCCGGCGCGTTCGGAGCCAGTATGAAGTCCAAGATGAAATTGCGTTCGATCCCGCCGCGCCCGCCCAGGAATCATTGCACGATCATCTGGTCGGGCAAATTCGCATGGACGGAAAATACGCAAATCTTTCCCCCGAATTAAAACACCTCTGCGAAACGATTATCGACCGTCTCGACGCCTCCGGTTATCTCAAAACCGATGAAACCGACGCGTCAAAACAATTATCGAACGCCGTTGCGTACCCCGACTACGACGAAAATACGGAACTTTTGGTCGACGAATTTGACTCTTTGTTCGGCATGACTTCTACGCACGAAGATCGCGTCAGAATGAAAAAAGCCTTGGACGACTACTTCTCGCCCAACGATTTTTCCAAATTCTCACGCAGATTGGCGCGAGAAGAGTTCGATTCCGTCGTCGGTAGAAAAACTACAAAAGAGGAACGAGAAAAGGCTAAGAAACTCTTAGATTCTTTTGATTTGGAGCCAAAGTCCGCCGATCCTCTTGACGCGCTCTTTTCTCATAAACCGACGCCCGAAGAAAGACAGTTGGCGGAAGAGGCGCTTGCCGTCGTTCAGTCCCTTGATCCGCCCGGCGTAGGCGCGCGCGACCTGCGTGAAAGTCTCCTTTTGCGTCTCCGGCCGGACAATCCCCATCTCAATGAGTTGCGAAGAATTATCTCCGATCATTTCGACGATTTCTGCAAAAAAAGAATCGGCGCCCTGTCGGAAAAGACGGGGATTTCGACGTCGCTCCTGTCGCAAATATACTCGGAATCGTTTCCGTTCTTTCCCGCGCCGGAGGAACTATACGCAGCCAATACCGCGCCAACGCGCTGGGTTCAGCCGGAGGTCGTTGTAGAACAAGCTAAAAACGGACGTTGGACCGTTCGACTTGACGAATCGCGCCAAGACGTCGAACTCGACCCAGAATATCGCAAAATGCTCGCCGCCAAGAGAATCGACAAACAAACAAGAGAGTATTTGCGCCGGCAATACGTCGAAGCGCAGGCGTTGTTAGACGCCCTGCGCAATCGGAATTCCACGATTTTACGCGTCGCAAAAGCGATCGTCGACTTCCAAGAGGAATTCTTTGCCGACTCCTTCGCGACTCCCAAACCGCTAACGCAGCAGCAAATTGCCGATAAACTTGGGCTCGATACGTCGACTATTTCACGCGCATGCAACGATAAGTGGATGGCGACCCCCAGAGGAACGATTCCGTTCAAAGCGTTTTTCCCAAAAGCGGTCTCCGGCGACGTAACAAGCACGGACGTAGCCGACGTCATTAGAAAAATTATCGACGCCGAGGATAAAAACAAACCCTACAGCGACGAAGAAATTACGAGTCTCCTCAAAAAGAAGTATGACATTTCTATAAGCAGAAAAACGGTTCAGGAACATCGAGATCGGCTCCAAATCCCTAATAGCAGGGCCAGAAAGAAAAAACTTCATAAGGAATGAATTTGTATACGGTACCCCCGAACGTCCTGGTAGGCGTCTCTAAAAGAACTCTTTTGGGCTCAGTACAATCGATACATTTTATCTATTTTTTGCAAATAGTTTCTTTTATCTCCTCAAAATGACATTTTTTCAAAAAATGTCATTTTGTTTTCCTTTTATTATTGTCAATTTTTACTTTTGTCGTTAATATATGTGACTGTACGGGGGAGAAAGTGTGTCGCTTCACGCCCCTTGCATTTTTAGGAATGTATTTTCCTTTTCATATTTCAATCGCCTCCTTTTTTCGGCGGCTGTTTGCCAGTCAACTAAAATTTGAATCGCCATGCAAGATTCCCAAACGCTAGAAACGCCCGCCCCGTCCGGGGGGGAAAACAAACTGTGGACGAGAGGGTTTATCGCCCTTTTAGCTACTCAGTTCATGGTTGCGTTAAACGATAATATCTTCCGTTGGTTAATTATTCCTATCGGCAAGTGGGCAATCGGCTGGACGGACAAAGCCGATCAGATTCGCATGATTGGTTCGCTTGCTTTCGTCCTGCCTTTTATGGTTCTTGCGACCTACGCCGGATATGTCTGCGATAAATTTAACCGTCGAAACGTGCTGATATGGTGCAAAGTCGCCGAACTTGTCATTATGCTCATCGGAACCGCGGCAATTCTTTCCAAGTCGGTTCCTTTTATGCTGGTAACGCTTTTCCTCATGGCGTCGCAAAGTACGTTTTTTAGTCCGGCGAAATATGGCAGTCTGCCAAACCTCGTCCATGAGTCGCGCATTTCGGAAGCCAACGGTTTTATCTCAATGACGACGATGATCGCGTGCATCGCCGGAACTGGAATAGGCGGCGTTCTGTTCGCGTTAACAACGTTGAATCATACGCAGCCGGAACCGGGCACGGCGGGCATGTTTCACTGGTGGATATGGTCGGGCACAATTGTTGGCGTGGCGTTGGTCGGGTTGATTTTCAGCCTTTTCATTCCGTCGATTAAGGCGGCGGACGCTTCGGCAAAATTCCCGGTCAACCCCTTCAAACAAACTTTCCTTGACCTCCAGTTTCTGTTCAAACACAGGTTTCTGTTCTGGATAGCCATGGCAAGTTCGTTCTTCTGGGGATTTGCCGCGCTGGCCCAGATCAATATCGATAAATTCGCGACGGAATACTTGCACACCGCTCAGGAGTACGTCTCGGTTCTGCTCATTTCGTTGTCTTTGGGTCTGGCTCTCGGCGCTCTTCTCGCCGGCAAACTGTCGCGTGGGAAGATTGAACTGCGGCTCGTCCCAATTGGAACAATCCTAATCATAGCGTTTTGCACGCTCCTGTTTTTCACGCCGGGCGTTCGTCTAACGGAAGCTCAGGCCGTCGCGCCCCCCACTTCGTTTGGGTTTATTTTCGCAACGGTCGGGCTCTTCCTGCTCGGGTTATCCGCAGGATTGTTTGACGTGCCTCTGCTCGCTACGTTACAAATGAAGAGCCCGCCGGAATTTAGATGTCGAATTCTAGCGGCGTACAATTTCTGTTCCTTTGCGGCAATGGCTGTTTGCTCCGTACTTCAGGGGCAGCTCGCAACGAAACTGGGATTCTCTGCCACACAGATTTGGCTGTTCTGCGGAGTCATGTCGACGCCCGTGCTGTATTACACGGCAAAATCGTTCCTTCGTCCTTCTGCTAACGCTGATCAGGGAGAAAAGACAATTGACTAGTTTTGAAAAAGTATGCGTTTCTTTCCTTCGGTTTTGCGTTACGCAGTGGCTGCGATTAACATACCGTTTCCATGCGTTAGACGTAGACTGCATTCCTGAACAGGGGCCCGTTTTGCTCGTTGGGAACCATTATACATTCTTGGATTCGCTCATAATCTACTGCGCCTCGAAACGGCCTGTTCGTTTTATTGCCGATTCCGCGTTTCTTCCTAAGAAAAACAGATTGGCAAAGTTCGTTATCCGAGCGACTGGCGTCATTAGTTTTTCTCCCGGCAACGCAAGATCGGGCGTTAAAATGATTCAGGAGGCGAGAAACGCTCTGGCCAACGGCGAAGTCGTGTGCATCTTTGCCGAAGGAGCGTTGACGCGCGACGGACAGGTTCGCGCGTTTAAGCCGGGGTTCCTGTCGATTCTCAAGAAAACGCCGGAAATCCCGATCGTCCCTTTTAACATTGACGGTTTTTTTGGCACGCGCTGGGCTTACGCGCGAAAAAAGACGTATAAATACTATCCGACATACCGTCCAAGAATTGCGTTTGGTCAACCCTTTGATCTCAAAAAGGCGCGCGACTTAGGACAGTCTGACGAACAGATTTCACAAAGGCTCCTCCACATTGTACAGGAGCTTTCCGTCGACTCGTGCGACTATAAGAAACATCCGGAAAACGTCTGGCTGCGTTCCCCTTCCCGCGAGGCCATTCGAGGAATGAGAAGATACGGAAGAGGTCGCAACCTTCTGGCCGATTCAACGGGCCGCGAGCTTGATTCCTTTAAAGCGCTGCTGGCAATTCTCGTTCTTCGCCGCGTGTGCCACCGTCTTTTAAAAGATGAGAAGTACGTTGGAGTCATTCTCCCGACCTCTGTTGCGGGCGTGCTTGTCAACGTTGCGATCTCGATGGATCACCGCATTCCTGTCAATTTGAATTACACATTTACCAACGAAGTCCTCAATCACTGCGCTAAGAAAGTCGGGCTCAAAAAAGTATTCACTTCCTCGCAGCTCTTGAAGAAACTCCCAAATCTTAAAATTGACGCCGAATTGCTCGTCATGGAAGAGTTGGTAAAGTCAGAAGTACGTACGAGCGATAAGATCGTCGCGTTCATAGAGTCGCTTCTCCCGACCTGCCTTTTGGAACGCGTTCTGGGGCTTACTAAACAGAAGTTGACCGACGTCAACACGATCGTCTATACGAGCGGTTCAACGGGCTTACCCAAGGGGACGGTTCTAACGAACCTTAATATCGTCGCAAACTGTCAAAGCTTCATTCAGTCTGCTATGCCGGAAAGGGACGACGCTCTGTACGGAACGCTGCCTTTCTTCCACTCGTTCGGATACACGGTCACCGTATGGTTCCCGCTTATTCAATCGTTCCGATGCGCGTACCACTATAATCCGCTTGATTACAAGATGGTAGGAGAAACCGCAAAAAAGCTAAAGCCCACGCTCTTCATTTCTACTCCGACATTCATGAGAACTTACGTTCGGAAATGTACGAAAGAGGATTTTGCTACCATTGATTTCCCCGTGCCGGGCGCGGAAAAAGTTCCCCCCGATTTGTATGACGCTTGGAAAGAAAAATTCGGCTATGAACTAGACGAAGGCTACGGTACTACGGAACTTGCGCCGGTTCTTTGTCACAATATTCCAACGCACCGCGCTCCCGACAAGATCACTCCTTACCATGAGGAAGGTTCCGTAGGGCGCGCCGATCCGGGATTTGTCGCGAAAATCGTCGACGTTGACTCTGGCGAGGAACTGCCTCCCAACACCCCCGGCATGCTCGTCGTTAAAGGCAACTCCGTAACGCCTGGTTATTTAGACGAACCTGAATTAACGGCGAAAATCTTTCGGAACGGGTGGTATATAACGGGCGATATAGCTCGTATCGACGAATATAATTTCATTTTCATTACGGGCCGCGAATCGCGAATCTCCAAAATAGGCGGCGAAATGGCCCCGCATGTTCTTATCGAGGAGCGGCTCACGGAAGCCGCGCGAGCCCTCGTCGCGGAACAAAACGGCGGCAACCTCAACGAAGACGATGAAAATCCGATTCAAATCGTTATCACAGCCGTTCCTGATGAAAAGAAAGGCGAAAAGCTAGTCGCATTGTACGTCGATCTACCCGTTTCCCCGGAAGACATATGTCAAAAAGCGAGAGATCTCGATTTGCTGCCTCACCTTTGGATTCCAGCGCCAGCGAACTTCAGAGAAATCGACCAGCTTCCTGTGCTCGGGACGGGAAAATTGGATATCAAGGGGATCAAACGGAAAGCGATGGAGCTCTACGGAGTTGATCGGGAAATCTAATAATCCTCAACGTTACGGATGCTAATACGGACGGGCCGGCGCTCTGCGCCGACCCGTTTTTTAGTTGCGAGGAAAAAGAAATCTAATACGATTTTGAACGGAGGGAAAACAGGACTTCACTCAATATTAAAAAAAGTCTATACTGAACGCCCGGCGTTTTTATTTCGCAAGCGAACAAAATACGCAATGCGTGTTTTACGGTCCGTCGCATAAAACTCAGGATGTTTTTATGCGACGAAACGATTCGGCTTTCACGAAAAAAATACCGACGCACAAAAAAAGGAGTTTTTGGCAATGCCGCGTTCTCATCTTCTCTTGTCGTTTAACGGCAGGCGAATCTCACGTTCAACCAGCGCGAATAAAGCGAAAGCGTCGCAGACGAGCCTTCGTCTAACGTTTTTTGCCGTCTTGGCGTTTGTCTCGACGTTGTCTATCGGATGCGGCACGACAAAATTCTCCGATACGAGCCGTACGGCTACAGAACAGCTTCTCATTTCAAGCGCGATGGAAGATCTCGTGGACGAGTACGACTATACTCGTCTCTCCGGTCTAAAGGTCTTTGTAAAATCAGCCAATACGACGACCGACGGCGATTATCTTAAAAGCCTGGTTCGTCAACAACTCGCCGCAAACGGAGCTTTTGTTAAAGACGCGGAAGACGCGGCAGACTACATCGTGGAAATTGCGCCCGGAACGGTCGGAACAAACCGCTACGACCTCATGTACGGAATTCCCGAAACGACCGTGCCCGCTATCGGCACGCTCACAACGGCCACTTCTATTCCAGAATTTGCGCTCATTAAGAGGACAGATCAAAAGGCGCAAGTTAAGTTGGTCATGTGGGCGTACAACAAAACGACCGGCTCGATTATCTGGCAGTCGGGTATCGATACGAAATCGGCGCGAATTAGAGACCGCTGGATCTTTGGCGCGGGGCCGTTTACAACCGCGACGTTCGATAAGAAGGGAGGCGTGCGGCTGGGAGCCGACGACGCGCTGCCCACGCCTACGTTCGGCGAACGCGTCGTCGGAGAAGACGCCGCGGCGCTCACTTCGGACGCGGTCTATCAGGAACTTGACGAAAAAGCAATCGAACGGCTTCAGAAAATTCGTGAAGAAGGACTCGCAAAAGCGGTCGAAGAAACAGCGGAAGAAAAACTCGACGTTGAAGAGAACGGCGAGGAAAAAGAGGAGTCTGACAAAGGCGATAAAACCAAAGAAGCGTCGGACGCAGCGAAAGTGGCGAAGGCTCCCGAGCCTGAGGTTAAAGAGCCGGTAAAAGTGGCGAGCGTTCCGCCGCAGCCGGATCCTAACCGCGAACTGGATCTCGGATATGACTCTAAAATAAATCTTGGGGCGGTATACGTTCCTCCGTCGGCGCCTCAGAGACGGTAATAAAAAACGTCGGAAAACGTCTGGTTCAAAGACGTTCTCCGACGTTTCTTTTTATCGTTTTACGGCGGTCATTTCCCATTCGGGAACATCTTCCAATATTTCTCCCTGACTCGCGCAGCTTCGTCCCACTTATCGTCTTTCGCTAAATACTCTATCCAATCCCGGAAAAAGATTGGCATATTCATCTTGAACTCATGAAAATTAGGATCGATTCTGAGTCCAAGTTCGGTAATTTTTATAGCGGCGTCGTAACGTTTTTCTTTCGTTGCCAGATCAATAGCCCAGTTGTTCAAAGTCGCCTTCAAATTTCCGAGCATAGTCTTGTTGTTAGGAGCTAACTGTACGGCCTTAATATAAGACGCAATCGCCCCCTCGTAATCGCCCGCCTGATAATGGTCGACGCCGACGTTGTAGTAAATCGTCGCTACAAGCTCGACGTCGGTAATCTCACGCATAGGACGGCGAGTGCGCGTAAAGGAGTACCCCATGGGGGCTTCTTCGTCTAACCCAAACGTCGTCGACCCCATCTCATTGGCCGAATTTGCGGTTGGAGTTTCCTTTGCGTTCCCGGTCGATCCGGCGGCTGCGGAATTATCAGCAGAAGGAGCAAGACTGTCTTTGCTTTGCGTATGAGAAGCAGACGCCAATTCAACGTCTGTTCCGCTGTCAAACTCTATCGGCTTGAACTGAACGCGGCCCGTCGGGGTACGCGCCGACGTCGTTCCCAACTTAGTCTCAGAAGCGCCGTCTGAAACGTTATTGGCAAGCGCCGCTCCTCTTTCGGCAAGGCCAGTCGTCGGTCCTTCAACCGGCGCGGACATGCCGTGCGGCTCCTGTTCAACGCGCTTGGCGTTAACGCGAGCGTGCGAATAGGCGTGAACGCGGTCAGGCAAGCGATCCCATGAAGAGCAAGTCGTTTCAATATCCAAATACGACTCGGCGTATTTGACGCGACTTTTGGCGTGCCCCGTCGTTTCAAGCGCGGCCACTTCCAATCCGACGCGCGACGCAAAGCAGTTGAAAAGAACGGTCGCGCTCACACAGTTGAAAACGCCGGTATCCAGCGACGCCGAAACGCTTGAACAGTTCAAATCATACTTGGAAACAAGCGTCGTCTTGTGAAGGAAATCGTAGACGCGCTGCGTCTTCATGAGTTCGTCGCTCAGATTGTTCGTCTGGGCTTTTAAAGACGCAAGAAGCGTTTCAAATCGCGAACGGAAATGCGCCCGGCTCTCGCGCGTCGTCAAACCTTCGGCAATGAGGGACGCGGTCAGAAGATCGGCAAAGTCCCATTTGCCGTCGCGGGCGTCTTGCAGCATGAGCTGTTCGTCCGGATCAAGATTCGTCAGAAGAAACACGACGTAATCGTCCGGCTCTTCTTCGTCGCTCTCGTCGCTCTTGGCAACCTCCGACGCGTTCGCGACTTGACCGCGCACGTTCAAATCAGGTTTAGCCCCGTTGTTCTCGCCTTTTGTCTGATTTTCTTTCTCTTCCTCTGCCAGAATTTTATCGGCTATCCAAAAATTCTTACGCGGCAGGGCAACGACCAATCCCCGAGGCGGGGCCGTGATATTAGCGACTTGTTCCGGCCTAATCACGCGAAGGAAGTCGTATTCTCCCTCGGAAACCAAAAGACAGGGCGCGACGTCGCGCGTCCGTAATTCATGCTTCGTTTGTTCCTTGGAATTAGCGGGAATTCCGTTTCCGCGCATAGGTTGCTGGGAAACGGCGCCAGAGTCCCGAACGCGAGTTTGAGCGTCGACAGAACCGGCGTTAGGACGCGTCGGAGCGCGACGTTCACGCGCGGAGTCGGAATTTAAGCGGCGAGGAGAAGACGCCGGCGCGGAGTTACCCGAATTCCAACCTTCGGACGCAGGAGTTAACTCCTGCACCAGCGTTTGATGAACGCCGGCTTGCGGACTGGCGTTCGGCGCGACTACAACTTCGGGAACGGGCCGTTCCGCAGAGGGGGCGTTATTAAAACGAGCCGCGCCGTCCAACGCGCGTCCGCCGCCGAGAAGAGGAAACTGGACAATTTGCGCATAGCTTGACGACGCGGCGGCCCCAAATAAAACGATAACCACAAGACGGGCCAACAGGCTAAACGCTGCCTCGCGTCGGTGGGCGCCGCGGCGAACAAAGGACGGTGTAGGTAATCTTAAGGAAGCCAAAATAGCACTCTGTATAAAACGTCAGTTTCGCCATGCGAACAGACCGACGACGCGCAGCTTCTCTGAAACGCCAACGAAAACGCGCTTCAGAAAACGCCAACTCTACGAAACCGTCAGTCGCTCAACGTTTTCAAATCTATGACTACGGGGGACTGCGCGTCCCTTCGCAAACCGATATCTCCAATACGATTCGCGTTTCTTTCCGTTGTATTATAAATTAAAAAAATCCGCAAAAAGTGAAAAAGCGTCACTTTAAACGGAATGCAGTGTAAAAACCTCCTTGTAACCACTACAATCGTCACAATCGTCATTTCTATCCCGTGCAAACCGCCCAGATTAAAATGCGATTACATCTTTTATCGACCTGCAAAAAATCCCGCTTCATTCCTTGCCCCTAATAAAGCAGATCGAAATGATTGACCGTTCATTTGACCGACACAATAGTCAATTTTCTCATAAACGATGCGACGGCTCAAAGAGATAAGAGCTAGACTAACGTCAAAACTGTTGATTCAAAGAAAAAATATCATAAAAAAAGTCGTTTCCTATGAAAGTCCGTATTTTACTTATAAGACGTTTGTATCGATTTTGCCATTTTTTCTAATTAGTACTGAATTACCAGCCGATAAACGACCTGAGGAGCGATCGGCGCTCTTCCTTTCTCACGCGATTTCCTTTTAAAACGAAAAGCGAGTAAGCACGGTCGAAACAGACTGTGAAAGCCAGAAAATCGACGACTCCAAATTGGGTTGTCGCCCCAGAAAAAGACGCAAAACAGGAGACGAATCATGAAAAAAAGCGAACGACGCAGACTATTTTCAGTCGTCTTTGCCTGTATGCTGACTCTGGTCCTTCTAAACGTTCGCCCGCTCTACGCTCAGTCGAGCCAATGGGCGGTAAAAATGTTTAGCGAACTTGGCACGGAATTAACGCATGATTTTGGAAGCGTCGCGCTGCACGCCGACGTGGAACAGCGTTTCCAATTTAAAAACATCTACAAAGAGGACGTAGTCGTCGCGTCCGTTTCCTCCAACTGCGGCTGCACCAAAGCAAGCGCGACGAAAACGGTCATTCACCCCAATGAAATAGGTGAAATCGTCGCGCGAGTCGATACTTCCGGGCGCGAACACACCAAACAGCGGAAGGCGACTATTAGAGTAACGTTCAGTAAACCGCTGCTTTCCGAGGTGCAGCTCCAAGTCAGAACCTATATTCGCCCCGACGTCGGGTTCGAACCGGGACTCATTGAATTTGGAACGGCCTCCCAAGGCGAACATGTCGTTAAAAAGGGGTTCCTCCAGTACAAGGGCAACCCGAACTGGGCAATCACCGCCATCCAAAAGACAAATCCAAGCATTCGCGCGGAAGCTCAGGAAAGAAGCCGAGACGGAAACGGCGTCGTTTATGAAATTACAGTTGAATTAAAACCGGACGCCAAGCCCGGATATATTCATGATCTGCTGAGATTCCAAACGAATGAATATGATCGCGTCTCTTCGTCCGTATTCCTGCCGGTTCAGGGACTGGTCGTGGAACCGCTAAGCGCCAAACCGAGCTATTTGCAGTTGGGAGTCGTCGGTTCAAATCAGGAACTTACCAAAAACTTGGTCGTAAGCGGCGCGACTCCGTTCAAAATTATAGACGTTTCTTCCGACGATCCTCGGCTAAGTTTCGTCAAAACAGATTTAACTCGCTCGGTGCATGTCGTCCCGATTACGCTGTCCCCAGACGGACTCCTCGGCGACGTCGCCGCAACAATCGTTATTTCGACGCAGCCTGCCGACGCCGGATCGGAAGTACAAAAAATCGCCGTTCAAGCGACTGGGCATATCGTTGGAAAGTTGAAAAAAACGCCCCAAACCTCTAATCGAATTTCAACGTCGGTTATCTCCGCGAACGAAATAGGAGACGGCGTTTGGAAAGCAGAATACGGCAATAAATTGGCAAACGAGGGGAGCGTAAACGGTACGCAACCGTCTGAAACGGGAGAAAACTGGATATCGGCGCCCTCCGATCCGGCCCCCCAATATGCCGAAAGAGCCGACGAAGCGGAAAACTCAACGGAAGAGACCGTAGACGAAAGCTCATGGCAAGGTCCCGTTCAGCTTCGTCCTGCCGTAACGAAAACGGAACCGAACACAGAGCGGCCAATAGACAACTGGACGTCTGGCTGGAAGGTTGCGCAAGTCTCGAACGAAGAAAAAAAATGAAAGACGCGACCGGATAGAAAGCGTTTAACTCTCTCACGCCCACTGGCGCCGTAGACAACCGACGTTTACGGCGCCTTTTTCTGTCCTCTTTCTCTACTTACGCTCGCCCAGTTTTCGAAAAATGCTATTTTCTCGCGAAAATAAAAACGTTACTATTCCAACGGGTTTCAAAGAAGGCGAAAAACGGCCTATCGGATTCCGCTTATTGTCGACTTGAAATCAACCGAAGAAGGGATTCGCAATCGGTTTATATGGCTTGTAAAGGCAATCGAGCCGTACGTCGCGCGCGCTCATGGACGAAACGTGCCGACGTCTTTTCCTGTTTTATACAAAATATCAGGGAAATTGCGTGATTTTACGCGTCTTTGCCGCGTTTCATGCGTATCACGTTTCAACGAACTCCTTCTTGAAATTGTTCGTCGTACGGTTGTCCGGAATTTGGAAATTAGTTTCGTCATACTGTCGTCAGTTTTACGTGTATACGGCGCTAAACTGAACGCAACAACTAACCAGGATTACAAATGAAACGTTCAGCGCTTCAATGCGTCGTTGGGTTTGTTGGAGCGACTCTCATCGTCGCCGGGGTCGTTTGGACTTGTCGTCAAATCAGCTCGCCGACCGAACTCAGCGCGGCGCAAGGAACAACGGCGCAGAATCTCCGTTCGAGTCAGACCGAAACAGGACAAAGGCCGACGGGCTCCCTGTCGCTGTCCGTGGCGTCGGAACCGATTTCTACTAACGCGCCGTCGCTCGACGACGCCGAATACGCGCAAGGTGGGAATACTCCCGCGGCGTCCGGAAGCGCGCTCAATCTTTCCGTGGTCGATCCCGAGGCCGCGCCTATGAGTTCTCCCAACGCTTTTCCGACCGTCGACCCGTTGACAGACGAAGCCGGGGATATCGATTCTTCTTTCGACAACTCGTTCCCCAACGTTGAAACGCCGGAAGCGCCAGTCTCCACGCAACAGCCCCGTTTCTCGCCGTCCGAGGCTGAAATAAACGACCGTTTCGAACAAAACGGCTTGGGAGAGACTTCTCAGGCGGCGCCGCAAGGTTCGATATCCGTGGTTCAGCAGGACGCCGGCGTTCCCATCCCCATGCAAGCGCTCGACGAAGCGCCTAAATCAGATTTCCCCGCTCCTGCGGCAACCGTGGAAATCAACGATCTGCACGATGACGAGCAGGGTGTAACGCCGTTTCCGGCCGTTCCGGAATCTCCGCGAAACATCAACGCGTTGGACGAACAGCTTGACGGCCCAGTTCCCACTATGCAATCAAGATCCGCCAATACGGTTTCAACAGAAAACGTCGCGCCGTTCAGCGCTTCTGCGAGTCCTGCTCCGAACTTCAACCAAATTCCACAAGCTAACGGGATGGCTAACGGCGCGCTGTCCGACGCCCTACTCCAGTTCGTAGCGAGAAGCGCGGCTAGCCTGCCGACTCCCAACGAAGAGTTCGAAGGCCCTCAGACGACTCAAATAACCGTAGAGAAAACAGCCCCAGAAGAAGTTCGAACGAACAAGCCCGCACAGATCGTCGTTTCCGTTAAAAACCTTGGAAAGAAGACTGTAAAGAATATTGTCCTTCGCGATTCCGTCCCAACCGGCGCGCAATTTGAGTCTGGCTCGTCCGACGTCGCGCCGAATCAGCAGGGCGAATTGATTTGGCCAGCCTTTGAGCTTCAGCCAGGCGCGGAAAAGAAATTTGAATACTCGATTATTCCGACTCAAGAAGGAACTTTCGGCAGCGTAGCGACCGTCATGATCGCCGCTTCGGCCTCGAGTCAAACGAAATGCTCGCAGCCGGAACTGAAAGTAGAAGTAACCGCGGCGGATTCCGTAGAGTTAGGAGAAAAGGTTGTTTTTGACATTGTCGTCTCTAACGTCGGCACCGGCGTAGCCAATAACGTAAAATTAGAAGAACGCATTCCTAACGGACTTCATCATCCGCAAGGCGACGTCTTGAACAACACGCTTGGAACGCTCAATCCCGGCGAATCGAAGCGGCTCCCGCTCACGCTGGAAAGCGTCGCGGCTGGCGAAGTTGTCAATATTCTCACGATCTCGGCAGACGGCTGCGAAGCAAAGTCGGCGGAAACGAGGATCAATATTGTCGCGCCCATGCTGGAACTGGCCATTTCCGGTCCGCAAAAAGCTTATCTTGGTCGCCCGACGACCTTCACCCTCGACGTCAAGAACGTTGGCGACGCTTCGGCGTTCGACGTTCGATTGATCGCGCAGCTTCCGCGCGGAACCTCTTTCGTCCAAGCGAACAACCTTGGCGCGTACAAAGAAGACGAACACTGCGTCTACTGGGATCTCGCCGAACTGCCCGCGCAGACGAACGCTGAAATCGAACTGACGCTGCAAACGACGGAAGCGAGTCAGGCCGAACTTATCTTTGGCGCCCAAGGGCCCAATAATCTGACGGCGCAAACGTCGCACACCGTTTCTATCGAAGGAATCGCGGCGCTTTCGTTCAACGTCAGTTCGTCGACCGATCTCGTTGAAGTAGGCAGGGAGTTTGAATATACCGTCAAAATTGAAAATAGAGGAACGAAAGAATCCAACAACGTGGTTCTTCAAGTCCTGACTACGGACGCCATTTCAATTCTGGCGACCGACGGACCGACCAAGGCGACAAGCAGAAAAGGAGTCGTCGTCTTTGAAAAGATCCCGTCTATTCCCGCTAAATCCAGCGTAACGTACAAAATTAAAGCTAAACCGAACGCGAACGGAGACTGCCGAGTCGAATTCCAACTTAGCTCCGACGACCTTGAACCGCTCGTCAAAGAGGAGAACACGCGCGTCTACTAACGCGCGGAGTCCTGTAACAGTTTGCCCTACGGCAGCTTTAACGCGTATGTTTAATTGTCGGCCCCTCGCGGCGAAAGTCGTCGAGGGGCTTTTTTTTGCAGTTGTTTTTCCGCGATTTTATAGTAAAATTCGGCCTGTGGCTAAGGACTCTTTTGTTTCCCTTTTACCCTAAAAGCGCAACTACAATGCCAATTGAAATCGAAGTAAAAAACGAACAACAGACCGATATTTTAGGGCGCGTTCTCGCGAAGGCGCTTCCCGACGGGACCGTCGTCGCTCTACTCGGCACGCTTGGCGCCGGTAAAACGCGTCTGGTTCAAGCGATTGCGCAAGCGTCCGGAGTCGACCGTGAAGAGGTTGGCAGCCCTACGTTCGTTCTCATTAAAGAGTACCAAGGTTCTTCGCGGCCAATTTATCATTT
>CADACS010000054.1 GCA_902786505.1 uncultured Planctomycetota bacterium
TAAAATCGAAGCGTTCTTCAAAGCAAACTCCGACAAACTTGGCGCGTTCTACAGCGGGCGCATTAAGATTCGGGAAATGTATAAGAGCCTTGTCCCGCAGTCAGAGTCCGAAGAAGACGCGGTGGGAGTTACCGAACAGTCCCGCCGCAGCACGGGCAAAGAACGCGTCGCGCAAATGCAGGAAGAAAAAGAAAAAGCGTCTTTCCTGCAAGGGGGCGTCTTCGGGAAAACGACGCGTAACCGCAAAGTCGACGACCCGTTCGAAAACTCTCCGCGCTGCGTTAAAGACGCGATTGAAACGTTCGATTCGTCGCTCGTTGAAATGAACGGGTATATCGACGCAAACACGCTGTCGCTCCGCGCGACTTTGAAATTCAGTTCGCCCGCAAACGCCGCCCGATTCAAGGACGCGTATGTCAAAATTTACGGCGAGGTCATTCCGAGCGGTTTTGAAAATGTTCAGCTTTTGCTCGATCTGCTCGCGGCGCAGTACGAAACCAAGGAAGAAATGGCGGCGGACAACTACCCCCTTTACACCGTCGTCACTTTTAAAATGATCCCGGTCCTCCGCGAGTTCCTTTGCGGCGAAGCTATTTGTCATCAGCCGCGCCAGTCCGATTCGGAAATCATTTTAGAAGAGAGCGTTCTGGCGGAAGTAAAGAAGCTTGGCCCCAATACCATCGGATTCGCCTCCTTTGTCGGCGCCTTGTTTGTCCCCGAAGCAAAGATGTTCTTGGCACCGGAACAATCGAGCTCCGCGACCCCGTCTTCGCCTTCTTCCCCCAAACCGGCAAGACCTAGAGCGACTTCCAGCAACGGGTCCTACGCCCCCGACGAAGGCGATCTTGACTCCGTCTTTGAGGAAGAAGACGCGGCTTCTGACGGTCAGGAAAAGGGCGACGGCGGCAATCCCTTCAAGGAGGTCGAACCGTCCGAAGGAGCCGATAGTTCCGACTCGAACGGCGAAAATCCGTTCAAAGAAGTCGAATCCTCCGAAGGAGCAGACAGCGGCGACGACAATCCTTTCAAGGAGGTCGACGGGTAACGTCAGCCGTTCTTTCGTTTTGCGGGGCGGTTTTCGAATCCTGAATCGCGCTTCCCCGCGTTCGACAAACGCGGAATCTTAACCGAATAAAATACCTTAACTGTATTTGCGAAATAATATCATGACGCCTAGAATTGCAACGCGGCTAATCGCCGTTTTTTGTCTGTCGCTCTTTTCGGGCTCCCTTTTTGCCGCCGATCCGGCGCCGACTGCGCCGGCCAATCCCTCGATCGCCAAAAGCGCGTACAGTCGCGTCGCGCCTTACGTCAACGCCGACACGCTGCTGGTGGCGCGCATTGACTTCGATTCTGTCGACGCGGAGAAAATCGGCGCGACGTTTGCAGACGTCTTTAACTCCGTGATGTTGGAGCGAGGCTTTACGAAAGATTCGCGTAATAACGCCAACCGGGAATTTAAAAAGTCTCTGGCAGTCTTAAAGGAACGCGGAT
Organism: uncultured Planctomycetota bacterium; assembly: GCA_902786505.1. Classification (GTDB taxonomy): domain Bacteria; phylum Planctomycetota; class Planctomycetia; order Pirellulales; family Thermoguttaceae; genus RUG369. Next base: position 1,495 of record CADACS010000054.1, read on the forward strand.
TCCTTTACCAGCTCCCCGCCAAATCCGGCGTCCGTGAAGTATACTTCATTATGCAGAAGCAGGCGCCGTCGTTCCGCATCTATATCCCGCTCGCAAAATCGGCGCAAGCGGAGCTTCTGCCGGTCGTTAAAGAGTTCTTCGCGAACTGGACCGTTTTCGAAGTGGAAAAAGGTCTGTGCGTAACCGCCGATCAGGCCGCCGACGCTGAAATCTATCGCAAGTTTAAGCCGGCCGAAAACCCGACGCTCAAAAAGTTCTTTGCCGATACCGCCGGTTCGACCGTTCAGATATACCTCGCCGGTCTGAAATTCAAGGGAATTGCAAAGGCCGTTCCAGACGAAAAGGCGCAAAAGGCCGTCGAAGAGTTCTTTGAAGACCTTCCCGAAGAAACGCGCAAGGGCTTCAATTCGTTCGACGCCGGGTTCCGGTATGGGCTCCTTTCCTACGACTTGAATACGATGACCCTGAAGGAAACGCTGTACTTCACCACGGCGGAACGTGCGGAAGATTTTAGAGTCGGGCTTCTTAAAGCGATCGACAAAGGCGCCTCCGTTATTTCGGAACGCGCCGTCGCCAATCTTGAAGGCGACGCAAAAGAAAACGTCGAAAGATACAATATGGGGCCTATGGCGAAAGAGTTTATCCGCGGCGTGGCGTATTCTTTCGTACCGACTCGCCAAAACGCTATGCTCCAATTCGAATCGACGCCCCAAACTAAACAAAGCTTGGCGAACGCGAACTACCTTATGGCCTATATTTTTTGGACGGCGTTTGCTCTCTCTCAGGAATAATCAACGCCTGACATAAGACGCGAAGCAGTCGTAACTCTTGAGCTTGCGTTTATTACGAACGCAAGCTCTTCTTGTTAGATAGGAAAATACAATATGAACGGCCGCAACAACGAGACGCCGCGAGGACAGCGCCGGCAAACCGTCGCTGAAATCGTGTCGATCGGAGACGAAATTTCTACCGGAGCGATTCTTGACACAAACTCGCAGTTTTTAAGTCAGTCCCTATCTGAAATAGGCGTTCGCACGCTCTATCATTCAACGGTCGGCGACGACATGGACGCCATGGTCGAGGCGTTTGCCGTCGCGTTTCGCCGCGCCGACGTCGTTGTAATCACCGGCGGACTCGGCCCCACTCAGGACGACCTAACGCGTCAGGCGGCGGCAAAAGTTCTCGGAGTTGAACTCGAATTCGACCAGGCGTCGCTTGATCATATGACGAGCCTGTTTACGAGACGCGGAAGAAAACCGCCTGAATCTAATAATATTCAGGCGTACTTTCCCAAAGGATCTAAAATCATTTTTAATCCGCACGGAACCGCGCCCGGTTTTATCATTGAGCAATCGCGCGAAAATCTTCCTAATTCTCCCAGCTGCGTTTCAGGCTATGCCGACCGCAAAGGCGATTTTATCGCGCTGACATTTCCCGGCGTCCCCGCCGAAATGAAAGAAATGTGGGCCGGGCCTGACGGTCGCAACGCCGTACTGCGATTCGTCAATCGAATTTCCGGCGGCAAAGAAACCGTCTATCGCAACAAACTCATTCACACGTTCGGCGCGGGCGAGAGTTCCGTCGAAGAGAAACTCGGCGATTTAATCTCGCGCGATCATTTCCCGCGCGTCGGAATTACGGCAAAAAACAGCGTTATCACCCTTCGGATTTTCGCCGAAGGCGCCTCCGAAGAAGAATGTAAACGGCAGATTGACGACGTCTCAAATACGATCTACGCAAACGTTGGAGAATTTGTCTTCGGAGAAGACGGCGAAACGTTCGCCGACGTTATCGCTCATAATCTTCGCGCGCAATGCCGAAAAGTTGGGCTCTTTGAGTGGGGCACTCGCGGAATACTCGCCTCGATTCTCGACTCCGACGTCGTGGCGTTCGGACGCGTCTTTGGCGGCGCCGAACGGCAGGATTTTATCCGGCTCTTTGGCGACTCCTCCGCAGTCCCGGAAGAGCGGCGCAAAATCTACGAAAACAGAGAAACGTTCGGCGCGTCTTACTGCGTGCTGGAAGATAAATTATCAGACGAGTTGCTTTCTCTGTGCCGATCCGAAAGTCGGGGGCAAACGGTAGATTATCTCGTCGCGGTCGGTCCGTATCCGGCGGAATACGACAGTACGGATAAGGACAAAACGGTCGACGTCGCCTTTGTCGATTTGCGCGATCAAGACAATCCCCTGCTTCGACGCGACACGTTCATTTACGGCGGTCATCCCGCAATCATCGACGCGCTCTTCTGCAACCGCGCGCTTGACATGCTCCGCAAATACCAATAACGCAGTCGGTTAAATTCCAAAACCAAAGAGGGGAACGCTTCGCTAAAAACGTTCCCCTCTTCTTTTCGACGGCCGCAGACGAACGTCATGCGGTTACTTACTCTCTTCTTGCTGAAGCTCCGGCATACTCTCGCGAACCCGTTCGGCAAGCGGGGCTAGCGTTACCCCTTGCGCCCCTTCCTGATACCAAAACGAAACAGACGTGAAATCGTTAAAGCATTCGACCCAGTCTTCGTTCTGAATCTCAATCTTAAGCGACTTCTGGAATCGGATCGGATTAGAACAATACCAGCGGTAAACCCTATTGGTAGAAGGCTCGAATTTCGTTTCTGCCCGTCCTCTCGTTCCGTTTGTATTGAGCAAATGACCGGAAAAAGGTCCGGAGAAAGTCCCCCACGCGCCGTCGGCCCAACATGCGCCGTACTCGTCTTCACGTCCGCAAGAGGAAGTAATGCGCTCGCCGTCTATTGTGTAGATTAAATCGCCTTCGCCCCACCATGAGGTATGTCCCGCCGTTACCTGAAGAAAATGCCCTACGTAACTCCCCTTGCCGCGGACGTCAAGCGCTTCGTACATACCGTCTCTAACAGGGTTCTCCCTGTTCCAGCGACAATGGAGACGGCTCTTTTCTTCTGCGTACTCGTCGCCTTTTTCATACTGTATCAGATAAATGAAGGCGTCTTTATATTCTTCCGAGCTCTCGTTATAGAGGACAAAACGCGCGCGTTTCTGAAACGGCATTGGCAGGAAACACATGAAATTGTTTTCGCGGACCTGCATAGGATAAGAGGAAAAGTCGACCGTCTGACTCTGAAATCCGCCGAAAAAATCGGAAACCGGAACGTTTACGCTCGGCTCTTTGGCGCCGTCCCAATAAATACGCAGGACAAGACCCGGATTCCACCGGCCTTTCGTAGAATCCGTCGCGTACCAATACGTAATTTTGCCCGGTCCTTCAATATCCGCGAGTACACGCTCCCCGCCCGGAGGAATAGGCGGCGCTTCAAACGTCGATTTCACATACGGTTCGGGTGGCGCAAAAAACGTTTTGGAATCGGTGATTCGGTACATTTCCTGAATGTTTTGAGCGTATACGTTTGAAAAATAAACCGACGAAAAGAATGCAATAAGAAGCACGGAGCAAAATTCGGCGTATACGGTCAAACGCAAAACGTTTTTCATGGGCGCAGTCTCCTGAAATCTGTATGCAAAAAGGCGCAGCCGCGCGACGCGTCACAACGCGTCGCGGAACTGCGCCGAAGTTCTAGTCGAAATTGGAAAACCGCGTTATTTACAGGTCGCAAAGTTTAATTGCGTTGTAAAGCGAATCGACGCCGTTCTTCGGAGTAAATTCGTGAGCGACAAACCCTTTGAATCCAAGGTCTTTAATCGCGCGAATAATCGCGGGATAATAAAGCTCTTGCTGGTCGTCGAGATCGTGGCGGCCCGGGCAGCCGGCGGTGTGGAAGTGCCCGATGCAATCGATATCCTTGCGGATGTGATAGATAACGTCCCCTTCCATGCGGTGCATGTGGTAAATATCGAAAAGCAGCTTAACGCGTTCGCTTCCGACGCCCTTAATAAGATCGACTCCCCAAGCGGTCGAATCGGCCATGTAATCTTGGTGATCCTTTGAATTGAGGAGCTCCAACATGACGTTAACGTTATACTTTTCGGCCGTCATCGCCACGCGTTTAAGCGCGGTAATGCAGTTCTTCAAGCCCGTCTCGTCGTCGAGCCCGGCGCGATTGCCGGAAAGTGAAATAAGGTTCGGAACCTTCAATTCGGCGGCCATCGGAATGTACTTCTCATAGGACGCGACGATCCGGTCGTGATTCTCGGCGCGGTTAATACCGACTTGAATCTGGACTTCGGGAACGTTTCCCATCGTTACGGTAAGTCCGTGCTTATTGACCGTTTCCCAATCTTTCGGATCGATCAAATCGACGCCGACAAGCCCCATGCTCTTAACCGTTTCGCAAAATTCGTCGAGCGGAATACCGCCGTAGCACCACTTGCAGACCGACTGCTTGATCTCTCCTTTGAAACCTTCCGGTTTCTCATATTTCTTCGCGTCCTCCGCGTTGACGAGGGCGGCGGAACCAAGCGTCGCCGCGCCCGCAAGCGCGGCGCCCATCATTTCACGTCGAGTAAAATTTTGCATTGGGATATCCTTATAAACATTCGCTAACGCTGCGACGTCGAAATACTTGAAACACGGCGCGCGCTCCAAAGGCGCGCCCAAGGACGTCGATGACGCCATTATAGCAAAAAGTGAGGAAAAAGTCGACGTCAAGGAAAAGGGCAAAAGAAAACGCGCCCCGGTCGAGAGAACGGAGCGCGCGGGAAAATTAGGGTTTATTGCAAAAAACGGGATTACATATTGCCAAGTCCCAACATGCCTTCTTCGCGTTTTCCTTTATCGAAGAAGAAGACGGGTTCAATCGAAAGATTCACGCCCCAGTTATCCTTACTTTCGTTCCGGCTCGCGCCTACCGTTACGACAAAGGATTCGCCGATTCGGCTGATCGAAAGTTTCTGACCGATATTGTAACCTTCGCTAATGTCGAAGGAGTTGCTAAATCCGAATCCCCACTTTTCCGAGGAACGGTAAGTCAGACCGAAGTTAAGATATGTCGAGTCGATCGGGCCGGAAAGTCGGTCGATTCCGAGATAGCACGAGCTCAAGCCCGGACGTTTCCGCTGCACGCCGACGCGCGTAATCTTCTGACCGGTTCCCCACACGTCGTAAAGACCGGAAGAAACGACGGCAAAACGGTCGCCGATCTGCCAACAGGCGTCGTAATCGATAAGGCCGAGGAATTTACCGAAATTCTCGCTCTGTTTCGGATACATATTCATACCCGCGTTTAACGTAATCCAGTCGACAACTCGGCGGTTCCCGGCAGGACCGCGTTTCGTTTGCCAGCGGTTGTTCCAGCCGAGACGGATCAGACGCTGATCGTCGACCAGTTCTGTGCTCGGCGACGTTACGTTGCCCGCGATAAGGCCTTGACGAATCGCGTAATAGCGTTCGTCAAACCGCACGGGAATCGCGTCTTCGCCCGCTATGCCAAGACCGGAAAACGTCGTTACCGAATAACGGCGGCGGAAATCCTGAACCTGCCAATCGTCGATCTGGTCGTACAGAACGAGATCGTCGAAATCCTTATTCGCGTCGGCGTACGAAGCGTCGACAATAAAGTTCATTTTGTGCGCGAGCCCGTTCAGGTACCACGTCTGACTTTCGACGTCGGAATCGACCTTCCAGATCGGCAAATTGAATCGCATGCCAAGCCGGCCGTACAGGCGGCTGATATTCTTTTTCTCAGCGCCTGCGCCCCAGAATCCGTATTCGCCCAACGCGTAAGGCGTCGTCTTGACCGGACCGAGTTGGAAGGGCGCGTCAATTTCATGCCGCGTCGAGAAAATGAAGCTGTCTTTTTTATACAAAAGCGCGTTGGGGGAATCGGGCTCGTTGCTCAACGCGTCCGGCGTCAGTTCCCAATCGAGATAACGGAACAGTTTACGGTCGGCCGCGTCGTAAGGCGTAGTCGTCGTCTTGAACTGCGCAAAGCCGAGTTCCGTGTGTTCCGACCACACAAACGGAGTTTCGCCCAGAGCCTGACCGATCCAGAAATGTTTGGCTTTCGGAAGCCAGTTCGTATCCGTATAGAACGAATCGGTTCGAATATCCGCCTCTATGCCGAAGGAGCGGTTATTATCCGTGCGTTTAAGCTCAAAGCTTGTCTCCGGGTTAGAAGAGGAATTCCATTCGTCCTCAAAAAATTCCGGAATGTAGTTGCGGTCGCTCGATTTGCCAATCTGACCGGTAAAAGTCCATCCGTTGCGCAGACTGCAGTCGTTAAACCAGCTGCAATTTAAGCAGTTCAGCGTTGAGCAGTCGAAATTGAGTTCCTGCCGGTGCTTCCAAATTCCGCGATACCGATACTTGTGCGGAAACGAGACGTTGCGGCGGCCGTGCCCAAGATTGTCTTTGCCGCTGTCGTGAACGCCGTAAAAATTCGCCAGACCGACGGCGCGCGAATTCCAGTTCCACAGCGTGTCGCGTTCGTATCTAAACGTCATGCCGTGTCCAAATCCGCGTTTCGATAGGTAGTCGAGGTCCAAATCCCATTCCGTCCCCGCCGGACGCTGTTTGCACTGCAAAAGCTGATAAAGATCCCAACCGGTAAGAACCTGCGTTCCGAGAACGCCGTCGTGTCCAAACTTCAAATGTTTAAGATAGAGCGCGCGGTCCTTAATATCCATTGCCATCCAAGGCCAATAGAAGACGGGCAAGTTGCCGACCGTCACGAAGTTGTTTTCCGCAATAACAAACTGTTTGTCGAGCGTCGCCTGTTCGCCTGTCGCCGAGTCGATAATCGGCGCGCCGTTCATTTGATCGTAGAGCGGCTTACTGCTTCGAAGCGCCGTCAGCGTATCCGTCTGGAGCCGATATTTGGGCCGCCCCATCATACTCGTAGAAACCCAAGCGTTCGTCGCGTAAAGAGTGTCCGCGTCGCGCTGAACAATCTTCGCGGCGCCAAGTCGGAAGAAAGCGCCGTCCATATCGGGAACTTCCGCGACAACTTCCGCGTTCTCGACAATACCGACCTTATTTTTGAGGTCGTAATACATCTTTTTAGCGTAAACGACGCTGTTTCCCTGCCGGAAAACGACGTTTCCGTCGAGATAGATTTCAAAGTCCGCGTCAGCCGGCTTGGAAACGGAAGACGTCGCCAACTGCTGGAAATCAAAACCGGACGTCCACACAATCGCCGAATCAGCGGAAAGTTCGAGCGATTCGTCTACCGCGACGTCTTTGTAGTCGACTCCTTGCGCAATGAGCGTGAACCCGTTGGTAATGCTCCACGTCCGTTTGCCGTCCGCTTGGTTCGGCGCCGTCTTAATCTGCGTAGGCGTCTCGTAGCGGTCAAGCAAACGAATACGCTGCGCCGCAAGATCGCCCTTTACGAGCGGTTTTGTAGTTTGTACGGAACGTTCCGCCGTTTGAGGGACGACGGCCGTCGTCGCTTCCCCTTCTCCAAACTCGGTCCATCCGAGCGCCGATTTGCCGTCGGAAAGCGCAACTTGCGCGCTCGCCAACGGGGCGTTCTCCGGCTCGATCGAATTGAGCGACGGGACCGGCGCGGGCGCTTCGACTAAATTACTCGGCGAACTCGCAACCACAACGGCGCCGCCCGTTTCCTCCTTGAGGAAATTAAGCGCGCGGTAATAGACTTTGTCGGGCGCCAACTGGCTTTCGCCCGGCGTCGCAATGCGCAGATCCGCGTCGCTGAGCGAATTAAATTCGCCCAACCAAGCGTCGCCGTTCGTCTTGGCCGTCGTACAAACCTGATTTAAATTCAGCTGAAGAGAAGAATCGGCGTTCTTTTCAAGATAGACGTATACGCGTGATCCGACCGCTGGAGCGCCATTTTCGTCAACGCGGCGCGCGATCCAAACGACCCCGACCGGTCCGGAAGCGCGACCGCCGTCTTGGGTAATTTCACAGTCGCCGTACAGAACGTAAACTTCTCCGTACTCGTCGTCGACTCCCTTCCAGCCGTACTGACCGGAAATGACAATCGGAGAAACCTTCGCGTTTTTTACGGGAATGTAAAGCGTAGAGTCGCCAATGCGCGCCGTATCGTACTGATCTGCCAATTCTCGCTCGTACGCCTCGTGCGCTTCGTCAAGATCGGCGGAATCAGAGAGTTCGACCGGTTCGTCGGTAAGTTCGTCGGTCTCGGGCAAAAAGAGCTGATCGGAAAGACCCGGCTGAGCGATCTCCTCTCCCATAGCGGGAGGATTGATAGCCGTTCCGTCTTGACCGCGAAAGACTCCCGAGGCAAACGGAGAAACATTTTCGGCGGAATCGGCGGGATCAAGCAAACTCCAGATCGAATGGGAAACGCGTTTCGCGCCAAGATAATCCTGAGCGTCGGCGGTCGAAACAAGGCAGAAAAGAAACGTCCAAAAAGCTAAACAAAGCCGCGTTCTCTTATGAAAAGAGCGCAACGCTCCCCTGCCCGTCTGCTCCATCCTTGGAGACGCAAACGGACGAGGCGCGGAAATTTCCTCTTCCCAAACTCGAAGCGACATACGCGGCTATGCGATATTCTTTAAACAAAAGGCGCGCTAACTTGCCATAATCGAAAGACTTCCATGCATTCGATTAATCGTGGAAAGAACGGCGCCAAGCAATCGGAGCAAGTCTATACAAAAAGGCCGTTCGGCGCAAGATCAAAATGGGGTTCAAATGAGAATCTTGCTCGGAAAAAAAAGAGCAAAAAGAGAAACGGCGTCTGTCTTCATAGGACTAGTTATCAGACATAAAAAAGGCGTTGGAACCTTGTCCCAACGCCTAGCGAAAAACAAACTCAAATCAGACTTTTCAAAACGCGGCTAAACGGCTCCCGCCAAGCAGCCATTCGACGCGAGCGTTTGAGAAAGGAACCGTCTTGCCCTGCGCGCACAGCTGACGCAAAATCGACGGTTCCGTCTGTAAATACGCGCTCCAAAAGTCAGACGTCTCTTGACGGATCGTTTGCTGGAACGGCTGGTCGCTCGCATGTTTTGCGCCCATGCGTCTGCCGCCATAGACCCGGTGATCCGCGCCCTGGAGTACGACGAGATACTTGTCGACGCCTCGAATACTGTCGTACGGGATTCGACGTTCGTGGGCTTTCGTGGTCCCTACGATTCCGTTGTCTTCCGTCCCAGTTACGATCATCGTTGGAGCGCTGATATTCTCATACACGATCGGGCCGCGTTCCGGTTCGCAAAAGACCGGCGGTGAAAGCGCTAAAACGCCCGACACGCGAGGATCCTTATACGTGCGCGCGCCGTCGAGCGGAATTTGTCCGGCAAGGAGGAGCGCCGCAAGCGCGCCAAGATCGTTGCCCGCGACGCCAATTCGATTGAGGTCGACGTACGAACCCAACGGCCCCGGGTCGTTATGATGTTCGTACAGATAATCGATCCCTGCTCGGAGCGCGCGAACTCGGTCAGAGCCCGTCCAGTATTTCGAATACGCGTCTTTAAGTTCGCCCATCGCCCGTATTTTTCCGCGCCAAATTGACTCGTCGCTTTCCGGATGGCGCAAAAAAATGGAGACGATTCCCCGACCTGCCCACGAGCGGCCAAGATAGGAAAAATTCTCGGCGGAAGAGCCTAATCCGTGAGAAAAGATCACCGCCGAAAACTTACTGCCGGCGACAGGGCGCGTCTCAGGATAGAAGACAAGCGCCGAAACGGTAACGCCTTCCCGGGAAGGCCACGAAATATCTTGAACTCCAACGGGATAGATTGAGTTCAAATCCCCGCGCGGAGGCGCCGAATACGCTTCTCTTTCAGGAATTCCGCGTTCGCCGAGAGAAGAAAGGCCCTTCGCGACGTTCTGCGGACGCACCGCGTCGATAACGCCGCGCGCGCCTTGAATGACGGCGGGCTGCGCCGTCGCGGTCTGAATATTGGCAAACGTTCCAATCGCGAGAATAAACGCCAGTATCAAATGCCAGACGCGGTTCAAGAATGAAAGTTGCTTGCCGTCTTTCATAGAACTCCATCTCCTCTCCGAATACGAAATCATTTCGTTCGGCTACAGACTTATCGTCAAACAACTAAAAGCGGATGAGGCAGGATTCGAACCCGCGGACGGCGGAACCGTCGCCGGTTTTCAAGACCGGTCCCTTCAACCACTCGGGCACTCATCCGAAAAACGCAGGATTTCGGCGCGTTGCGTTAAACGTCGCAAAACGCGGTAGAAAACGCCGCTAATTTGCACGATTATAGTCATTATTCCCCGGACGTCAACGCCAAAAATACCCATTCAAAAATACAAAATAACCGATTTAATCTATCTATTACAAATAACCCAACCAGACCTGCTCCATTAAACACGCGTCCGAAAAGGGCGGTCTGCCAGCTGACTCCGGCTACGTCAAACTCTTTACAAACACGTTTCCGCGCCGTACAATTTTTAAGAAGGGAGTTTTCCGCGCGGTTAAAGAGCGCTGGATTCTCGCCGCTCCGTTAACGTTTAGCCCGCGGCGGCGCCTTTCAGAGAAACGCCGACGCGAATCTTGAATGACAGCGAGGTACGAATGCGCTTATTTTCTAAAATCAACGCGATCCTTTTTGTTTGCGCCGTTCTGGCGTTCGCACAGTACGCGCTTGCCGGAAACGCTCCGGAAGGACTGTTGGTCGATCTGCTCCGTGATACCGACGCCGTATGGCGCGACGGCTATCCGACGCAGCTGAAGATCGACCAGCTCGCCGACGTCGTCGAACGCGTCCAGTACGCGGAAATTCGTTCTTCTAAACCGACCTTCTCTTGGATCGTGCCAAGTCTCGAAAAGAACGCCGTGCAAACCGCGTGGCAGATTCAACTCGCCGATTCACGTAAAACGTTTGAGGAGAGCGACGGCAAGGCGGCGTTCCTCTGGGATTCCGGAAAGGTTCTGTCCGCGCAGTCGTCGTCTGTGAAATACGGCGCTGAAGAGCCGTTAAAAAGTTCGACCGTATACTTTTGGCGAGTCCGTATTTGGGACCGGAACGACCAAGAATCCGACTGGTCCGAAATCAAAGCGTTCAAAACGGCGAAGGACTGCCAAGAGTTCGGAGTCAGCAAATACCCGCTCGTCAAGGAAATCGATCGGCCCGTCTCCGTTACGCCTATCGACACGCAAACGACTTTCATCGACTTCGGACGCGCCTCGTTTGGTCAGCTTGAACTGGAAATTAACGCCCCGAGATCGCAAAGCGCGCTCGTTAGAATGGGCGAACGCGTCCGCGACCAACGCGTCGACCGCAAGCCCGCGGGCACGACTCGCTACTGGGAATACAAGCTTGAACTCCTTCCCGGCCGCCATAACTACCGTATCAAGACGCGCGTCGACAAACGCAATACGTCCGGCGCGGCTTTCTTGCTCCCCGATTACGTTGGCGAAGTTATGCCGTTCCGCTACGCGGAAGTCGAATTTATTCCTAACGGCGAAGAAGAAACTCAGGACGACGCGATTATTCCGCGAGAGAGCGACGCGAAACTCCTTTCGTGCGCTCGGGAAACGGTCACGTATCCCTTCGACGAAACGGCGTCCTTCTTCTCTTCCGACTCCGCAAATCTCAATAAAGTATGGGACCTGTGCCGGTATTCCATTAAGGCGACGACATTTGCGGGCGTCTATCTCGACGGCGACCGGGAACGGATTCCTTACGAGGGAGACGCGCTCCTTAACCAGCTCAGTCACTACTCTGTCGACCGGGAATATTCCCTCGCCCGATTCTCGCAGGAATATATGATCTTCCACCCGACGTGGCCAACCGAGTGGAATCTGCAAATCGTGCAGATGGCGCTCTACGACTATATGTACACCGGCGATCCGCGCTACGTCGAAAAATACTACGACGAACTCAAAGCAAAATCGCTCGTCGTCTTAGCGGAAGACAACGGCCTTATCAGCACGCTCAAAGGGAAACTCACCCCGGAAGTTCTCAAATCGATCCATTTCTCAGGTTCCGGGTTCCGCGATATCGTCGACTGGCCGCACAAAGGGCTCGCGGGCAACGACAACGCCGAGTCGGGCGAAACGGACGGATTCGTCTTTAACGACTTCAACGCCGTAGTCAACGCGTACCACTTCTTCGCGCTCAACTCCATGAAACGCTTTGCCGACGTACTGGGCAAACAGGAAGACTCCGAGTTCTTCGCCAAGCAGATCGAAAAGGTGCGGAAGTCGTATCAGGACGTGTTCTTCGATAAAGAGCGCGGAATCTATCGTGACGGCGAAAAGACCGACCACGCGTCCCTGCATGGCAATATGTTCCCGCTCGCTTTCGGACTCGTCCCCCCCGAAAACGTCGAAAGCGTTACGAAATTCGTCGAATCGCGAGGCATGCGCTGCAGCGTGTACGGCGCGCAATTCCTCCTCGACGCAATATATCAGGGTGAAAACGGCGCCTACGGTCTCGAGCGCATGACCGCGGAAGACCTTCGCGGTTGGATCAATATGCTTCGCGTAGGATCCACCATTTCTCTGGAAGCCTGGGACGATCGATACAAGCCTAATCAGGACTGGAATCACGCTTGGGGCGCCGCGCCCGCGAATATTATTCCGCGCAAGCTTGTCGGGGTTGAACCGCTTGAACCTGGCTTCGCTAAGTTGAGAATTAAACCGCAAGTTGCGGATCTCAAAGAAGTGCGCGCGCTCGTTCCCACGATTCGCGGCTCCGTTGAAGTAAAAGTAACGCAAGGAGACGCGTATCGGCTCGACGTCGTCGTTCCTGGCAACGTCCGCGCCGACGTCTATGTGCCGGCTCTCTCGGAAAACGACGTCCTGACCGTCGACGGCAAACCGGCGCAAGACAACTTCGACGTCGCGCGCGAAGGAAACTTTTGGAAACTCTCCGACGTTGGTTCCGGAAAATGGTCGATCGTGCGAACGGCGAAATAACGCCGATCGGTCGCGCTGGCGTCGGAACGCGCTAAAAACAGGACGCCCCCGGCCGAATGCGGATCGACCGGGGGCGTCTTTTATTGGATCTTATAAACGAAACGGACTTAGAGTCAAAGCTCGTACCGAATTCGCTTGTGCATCGTTCTCATCTTCTTGACGATCGCCGAATGCATCTGACTCACGCGGCTTTCGCTAAGATCCAGCGTCGCGCCAATTTCCTTCATCGTCATTTCTTCGTAATAATACAGAATAATGATGAGGCGCTCTTTGTCGCTGAGCTGCTGCGTGCACTTGCGAATGACGTCAAGGCGTTCCAAACGCTCCGTAGGAAGCTCGATGCGCTTATCCGGAAGGACGTCGATCTCGGTAACGTCTCCGTCGCCCGAACGGTCGTTCCACTTTTTGTCGAGACTCGTGATATTCACGCGATTCGAATCGACAATCGTCTGACGAACGTCTGCGACGGGCTGTTCAAGGAAATTCGCCAACTCCTCTTCGGAAGGACGGCGGCCGAACTTGCCCACGAGAATCTTATCCGCTTCGTTGAGTTTCGACGTTTTAGAACGCACCATGCGCGGCGCCCAGTCCATTGAACGGAGCTCGTCAAGCATCGCGCCCTGAACGCGCTGAAGGCAGAACGTCTCAAACTTAACGCCGCGTTCCGGTTCAAACGCACGAATCGCGTCCATAAGGCCAAGCGTCCCCGCAGAAACCAAATCGTCAAGTTCGATTTCATGAGGCAGCTTCGAACGAATGCGTTCCGCACGGCGGCGAACTAACGGCATATAATGCTCAATAATCTGATTGCGAGCGCAAGTGTCGCTGGGGTTCGCCTTGTACACGCGCCAAAGTTCAGCCGTTGCCGAATCCACTTCCGCCGCTAATGCCGTCGATTGATCTTCCATGCTCAATATCCCAAATTTCCATATTTGAATTGACGCTCAATCTTCCCGAACGCGCCAAACCCTAACGCGCTCACGGGGATTGAATCCTAGCAAAAAAATCCCGCTCTTGGAAGACGAAATCGGGATTTTTTTACCTCATTTCAAAAAATGCCTAAAGTTTCGAGTTCTGTCTGCCGATAAGCAGCTTTTCCCAACGACGGAGAAACTGTCGCTCGGTAAAGAGCTCGAGCCGCTTCGTCTTTTTCGGATAGTATGCAAAAAAGAAGTTAAAAAATATGCAACTCTTTCAAAGAAAAAATTTTTCTTTCGTCTAAAATTTCTGTTGTATCGATTATCATAGAAATAAAACGTTTAACGACCTTTCTTTTGTCCGGTTATTACGACGCGTTTTTTAATTTAAAAGCTTAAAAATACGCGCTTCGATTGACGCGGAGCCCGACGCGAATAATAATAAACGGCGAGAAAAGGAAATTTGCTCCTTTTGAGACTTCAAATCATTTTAGTTAGGATCCTAACATGAAACGTTCTTTTTCACTTCTATCGGCGCTGCGTCAAGCGCGTCGGATCTTCTCGACCGCGAACGCCGCCCGTTTCGGAATCGTCTGCTCGCTCCTGCTCGCAGGCGCGTCGACTCAGACGTTCGCGGTCTGCGACGGCGAAGCCGCCGACGAGGCTGCGGCCGAGAAATCTGATTCTCAGACCGAACGCGACCTTTATTCCGACACTTGGTTCGCAATTGACGCCCTTAACCGAACAACTCCGACCTTCGACGAAGTCGGCGACGTCAAAACCGACCAACGCCGCGTCGTCGGTATCTTCTACATTACGTGGCACACGCAAAACCTCGCGAAAATGCCGCATCCTTACACGGGCGACGTTACAAAGGTCCTAAGCGAAGCCCCTGAGGCGCGATTGGACGCAAAACACCCCGCATGGCACGACGTGTGGTCAATGCACTGGGGCGAACCGGAGACGGGCTACTTCCTCAGTCAGGACGAATACGTTATCCGCAAGGACATGTCCGAACTTGTCGACGCGGGCGTCGACGTCATTATTCTGGACGTTACCAACGCCGTCCATTATTGGGACGAATGGGAAGTTCTCTTTACGACCATGGAGAAAATGAAAGCGGAAGGCAACCGCGTTCCGAAATTCTGCTTCTGGTCCTATAACGGCGAGGCGATTACGGTCGTTCAAAAACTCTACGAAAAGTATTACAAGACGCCTCGATTCCAAGATCTGTGGTTCTACTGGGACGGCAAACCGCTCCTCCTTTATAATTCCAAACCGGACGGAGACGCCAACCGGGACGGGATTAAATCTCACAATCCCAACTACGATCCCGACGCGAAAACGAACCCCAACAATCCTCATTACGGCGATCCTGAATACTGTGAAGAATTCTATAAAGACTACACCAAAGAAGTCAAAGAATTCTTCACGCTTCGCTGCATGTGGTGGGGATATTACAAGTGGCAAGGGAGACGCTATATCGGT
>CADACS010000055.1:0-41332 GCA_902786505.1 uncultured Planctomycetota bacterium
GTTCTAACGGCCGTTTAGATAAAGAATAACAGAAATGTCGCAGGACGAATTAAAAGAAAAATTGGCGCGCGCTTGCCGGCAGGTTCAGGCGCTCGAAGAAGAGATAGGCAAAGTCCTTGTCGGACAGCGTCAGGTCGTACGTGAGGCGGTCGTCGCGACGCTCGCGGGCGGCTGCGTTCTGTTCGAGGGAGCGCCCGGACTCGGCAAAACGCTCTTTGTGCGCTCTTTAGCGCAGACGCTTGGCGGCGTCTTTTCGCGCATTCAGTTCACGCCCGACCTCATGCCCGCCGATATTACCGGCTCGAATATTCTCGTCGAAAGCGAAGACGGGCAGAAGAGTTTTGAGTTTCAGCGCGGGCCTATTTTCGCGAACGTCGTTCTCGCGGACGAAATCAACCGCGCGACGCCCAAAACGCAGTCGGCCCTTTTGGAAGCGATGCAGGAACATTCGGTTACGGTCGGCGGCGAAACGCGCAGGATCGACGGAATGTTCTTTGTGCTCGCGACGCAGAATCCGCTCGAAATGGAAGGCACGTATCCGCTCCCGGAAGCGCAGCTCGACCGGTTCTTCTGCAAAATAGCGGTTCCGTATCCGTCGACCGAGGAGCTCGTCGCGATTGTGCGCGACGCGTCGAAACGCAAAAAGACGGAATTGCGGCAAGTCCTGACGCCGGACGACGTTCTGGAAATAGGCGAGCTGGCCGAGCAGATTCCGATCGCCGACGAACTGCTTGAAACGGTCGTACGCGTCGTTAAGAACACGCGGCCGGAGGAGCCGACCGCGCCGGAGTCGGTGCGCAAATACGTCCGTTACGGGTGCAGTCCCCGCGCGGCGCTGGCGCTCGCGAGCGCGGCAAAGATCTCCGCCATGCTCGACGGACGCTATAACGTCGCGGAAAAAGACGTTATTGAACGCGCGCCCTCGATTCTTCGGCATCGCGTCGTTCTGAATTTCGAAGGACAGGCGGAAAATATTTCCGCGGACGCGATTATCGCCGACGTTCTTGCGCAGGAAAAAAGCTGATTCACGGAAGGGCCGTTCGAGCGATGTTCGATACGCAGACGCTGAAAAAATTTGAGTTTCTTCTGCTCGCGTCGAGTAAAGAGTATACGGGCCAGACGTCGGGCGCGCGCCGCAACTCGAAGCTCGGCGGCGGAGTCGAGTTCGTCGACTACCGCGACTACGTCTACGGCGACGATCTCCGCAATTTAGACTGGAACGTTTACGCGCGTTTGGAAACGCCGTTTATTAAACAGTTTCAGGAAGAAGGGGATCTGCCCGTCTATTGCTTTTTAGACGCGTCTCGCAGTATGGGCGCGGACGCGGCCGCGAAGAAATTTGAGTACGCGAAAAATCTCGTTGGCGCGCTTGGCTATATCTCGCTCGCGCGGTTCGATTCCTTTGGCGTCTTTACGTTTGCGGACAAGCTCGGTTCGGCGTTCCCGCTCGCGCGCGGCAAGGGGCGGTTTCTCGAATTGGCGCGCTTTCTCGACGGGGTCGCGCCGCGCGCCGGGGTAACCGACGCGAACGGTTCGATTCGCGCGGCGCTCGCGAAGATTCGCAAGCCGGGCATGGCGCTTATTGTGAGCGACTGCTACGACCCTAACGGGCTCGACGCGTCCCTCGAACGGCTCCTTGCGCGGAGGTTTGATCCCGTCGTACTGCAGATTTACGACGAGTCGGAGTCGAATCCGCAGGATCGAGGCGACTATGTGTTCGAGGACGCGGAATCCGGCGCGACGCGTACTTTTACGGTCGACGAAAACACGCTCAAACGGTACCGCGCCGCGTTTCAAAATTTTATCGCGACGGTCCGCACAAGCTGCGTTAAGCGCGGCGTTCGGTTCTACTCGACGTCGATCGGCGTTCCGTTTGAAACGTTCCTTCTCAACGTAACTTGCGATATGACGAATAGGGCCGTGAAATGACGTTTACGCATCCTCTCGCGCTCTGGTTGGCGCTCCTGATTCCGGTCGTCGTCTTCGCGTTCTTTATTCGGCGCAAGTTGAGACGGCGGCGCGTTCCGGCGCTCTTTCTTTGGGAAGAGGCGCTCGGAAAGACGTTTGCGAAAGCGCGGTCGTTTAAATTGCGCAATCTCTTGGCGTTAATCGTCGCGGCGGTCATAACGGCGGCGCTTGTCGGATCGGTCGCGGAGCCGGTCGCAGGCGGTTCCGACGCCGACGCGACGGTCGTCGTCTTTGATAACTCCGCGAGTATGAACGCGTTGGAGAAGGGCGACGTCTCGCGTCTGGAACTTGCGCGAACCGAGCTCGAACGGCTTGTCTATCATAAGAGCGAGGAGAGCGAAATTCTCGTCATAACGACGGCGGGCGCCCCGACGGTCCTTGCCGGGTATACGCGCGACGCGGCCGCGCTGCGCAAGACGGCGGCCGAGATCAAGCCGACCGAACTGCCGAGCGCTATGCCCGAAAGTCTCGAACTGGCGCGGACGTTCGCTCAGACCCGCGGAAAAGGCGCGCGCGTTCTCGTACTGTCGGACGGCTGTTTCGACGGCGCCGACGGCTTTCTCTCGTCGCTTCACGCGACCGATTCGATTCAATTTCGTCAAATCGGCGGGCCGCTCGACAACGTCGCGGTTGAGACGTTTCAGGCGCGCCGCAGCCCGATCGGGGACGCCGCGTACGAAGCGACGCTGGAAGTGGTCAATTACGGCGACAAGCCCGTTTCCTTCGACGTTGAAATTGGGCTCAACGACACGCTCGTCGATCTCGTTCCCATGACGCTCGAACCGAACGCGCGCGATAAACGGACGCTCAAGTACGAATCGACGGAAGGCGGAACTCTCAGCGCGCGCGTTCTCATAGACGACGCCGCCGCGAACCGCCAGACGCAGGACGACGTGAAGCTCGCCGATCTGCCGGACTTTCCGAGAATGCGCGTTCTGCTCTACGGAACGGTCGACCGTTTTCTTCAGGCGGTCTTCGCGGCTCAGCCAAACGTCGAAACGGAGCGCGTTTCCGAGATTCCCGACGCGCTCGAACCCGACGCGCTCCTTGTGATTTGCGGCGACGTTCCGGAAACGCTCCCGAAAGGGAAAGTCGCGCTCGTCAATCCGACGTCGGGCGCGAATCTCTTTGCGGTCGGGGACGAGGAGTACGAGACCGCCGTCGAGCCGGGAGTCGTCGATTCTCCGCTGACGTGCTTTCTGAATTTCGACGGCGTCGCGCTTCGCGGCGCACGCGATATCGTTCCGTTTGAAGGCGTCGCCGTCGAGACCTTCGCTCGAACTCCGGAAGCGCCCGCAATCTTTGCCGCGCGCGATCCCAATTTGCCCGACTCGCCGCGCTGGGTCTATAACTTTTCGTGCACGGCCGATTCGATCGTTCTGCGAACCCTGTTTCCGATCGTCTTCGCGAACTTAGTCGGCGCGGCGCGCGGAATCGACGACTCAAACTACGCGTCCGCGCAAGTCCTGCCCGACGCGGAATTTAATTTGCGCGCTCCCGCGGACGGAAAAACGTCCGCCGCGCTCGGCGCGTCCGGCGGAAGAATAACGCTTTGGCGGTTTTTTGCCGCCGCCGCGTTCCTGCTCGCCGGCTTGGAATATTACTGGTATTGCCGTCGGCGCCTCTGACGGCGGAAGACGGAACGCCGCGTGCGGCGACAGACGTTGCGAACTAGTTATGTCGATATACTTTACCAATCCGATCTGGCTGCTCCTTGCTATTCCGGCGCTCGCGGCGATACTCTATTCGCGCCGGCGTTCGCTGGTCGAGCTGTCGGCGAAACGTCAGGCGCTTCTCCTCGCTTCGCGCTGCGTAATCTGTCTCGCGCCGCTCCTTGCGCTCGCCGGACTTACGCTCGCGACAGCGTCGCGCGACCGGGAGACGGTCTATCTTATCGACACGAGCGCGTCGGTCGATTCCGGGGCCGCGGAGAAGGTCGATTCGTTTATTCAGCGCGCGAACGTTCCGAACGCGAAGCGAATCTATTTTGCGGGGGGAACGAGTCCCAATTCGCCAGACGCGCTGACCGAATCTCAGCGGAACGAAACGAATTTAGAATCCGCGCTCTTTACCGCGTACGCTGCGGCCGATCCGACGCGAAAATCTCAAATCGTCCTCTTTTCCGACGGCGTCGAGACGTCGGGCGAGCTCGCGAACGCGCTTCATGAGACGCGCGTCCCCGTTTCCGTCTGTCCGCTCGAAACGTCGAAGGCGGAACGGCTTCAGCTTGCGCGCTTGACCGCGCCGGAGTCCGCGCGTCAGGGCGCGCCGTTCGAGGTCGAGGCGGTCGTTCAGAGCGTCTCGGAAACGCGGGGCGTCGTTTCAGTTTACGCGAACGGGGCGCTTGTGTCGCGCTGGGAAGAGACGATAGCCGCCGGAGAGAACCGGTTTCCTTTCAGCGTTACCGCAAGTTCGAAAGATAAAGAGCTTGAGATTTCCGCGATTCTCGAATCGGAGGAGGAAATAGCCGTCGGCGCGGATTCCGCGCGCGCGTTCGTTTCGCTCGACGGCAAGCCGAAAATTCTTGTTATAGCCAAAGAACCGGACGCGCTACGCAACTTTACTTCCGCTCTTCGCGCGCAGGATTTTGAGGTCGAAGCGCGGCCGCTGGAGGGCTTGCCGGAAACCGCGCTGGAAATGGAGCCGTTCGACGGGATCGTTTTAGCGGACGTTTCCGCGACGTCGCTCTCGACGCGTCAGCTTGAATCGCTTGGCGAATACGCGCGCGATTTTGGGGGCGGGCTCGTCGTTATTGGCGGCGAAAACTCGTTTGGCGCGGGCGGTTACGGACATACCGAGCTCGACGCGCTCCTGCCCGTGGCGTCCGATTTCGAAAAAGAAAAAGAGAAGCCAAGTCTTGCCGTCGCGCTCGTCGTCGACCGTTCCGGCTCGATGGACGGCGACAAAATGGAGCTGACCAAAAAGGCGGCGCAAGGGGTTGTGGAACTCCTCTCGCCGCAGGATTTTATCTCGGTAATCGCGTTCGACGACGCGCCGCGCGAAGTCGTTCCGATTCAGAACGTAACGTCGCCGGCCGCCTTAAACGAAACGATCGGCGCGATTTCCGCCGACGGCGCGACGAATATCTATCCCGCGCTCGCGAAGGCGACCGACGATCTGCTCCGCGTGAACGCGAAATTTAAGCACATTATTCTGCTCTCCGACGGCCTGAGCGTACCGGGCGAATACGAGCAGACGATCCGTCGCGCGGTCGGCGGCAAGATTACCGTGTCGACCGTCGGAATCGGGACCGACGCGGACCGTTTTCTCCTCGAGAAGATCGCGTCGGAGGGCGCCGGCCGGAGTTACTTCTGCGAGGATCCGCGGTCGGTTCCGCAGATTTTCGCGCGCGAGACCCGGCTCGCCGACCGTTCGGCGGTCAGCGAGGAGCCCTTTCTTGTCTTTGAAGAGAATTCGAGCGCGAAAATATTGGGCGATATCTCTTTAGAAGAGGCGCCTCCGCTGCTGGGGAACGCGGTCGTCCGCGCAAAGCCCACGGCCCAAGTCGCGCTCACGACCGAACGCGGCGAACCGCTCATGGCGTTCTGGCGTTACGGTCTGGGAACGACCGTCGCGTTTATGTCCGACGCGGACGGACGCTGGTCCGCAGAATGGCTCGATTGGCCCGACTTCTCCCGGTTCTGGGCGCAGGTCGCGCGGTTTGCCATGCGTCAGAGCGACGCGTCGAACGCGTGCGTCTCGGTCGACGTCCGAGGCGGAAGGGCGACTTTGCGCGTCGACGCGCGCGATCGGTTCGACCGGTTCCTCAACGGCTGCGACGTTAAGGCGGCCGTCGTCGACGCGAACGGCGCCCGGAGCGAGATAACGGCGGTTCAGCGCGCGCCGGGCCTCTACGAAGCGTCCTTTCCGACGAGAACGGGGATAAAATACGCCGCGGCGGTTACCGCGACTCAGGGGGACGAGACCCTCTTTACGGCGTCGCGCGCGTTCATCGCGGAAAAGAGCCGCGAGACGGACGTCCGCGCGACGGACGAAGAGACGCTGCGGGAGATCGCGCGCGCGACCGGGGGCGTCTACAATCCCGCGCCGGAAGATATTGCGAACGCGGAGATTCCGTTTGAGCCCAAACGCGCGTTTCCGCTGCGCTCTTTTTTACTGTGTTTGGCGTTGTTTACTTTTGCGGCCGACGTTTACCTGCGTCGAATCGATTGAAAGACGTTGTTATGAAGAATGAAAAGAACGCGACTCCGTTGAATACGGAAAAGCTGCGCCGCGTCGTATC
Organism: uncultured Planctomycetota bacterium; assembly: GCA_902786505.1. GTDB lineage: Bacteria > Planctomycetota > Planctomycetia > Pirellulales > Thermoguttaceae > RUG369. Next base: position 6,212 of record CADACS010000055.1, read on the forward strand.
TCAGGCGCGCCGCCGGCTCTATTTGCGGTCCCTTTTGGAATCCGCGAGCTCCAGTTTTCTGTTTGCGACTTGCGCGGCGGTCGTTTACGTCGCCGCGAGCGTCGCGTTTGGCAAGTTGGCGTACGGGCCCGGGGTTATCGTCGGGATTACGTTTGCGATCGGGTGCGCGGCGACGCTCGCGTCGTTCTTTACGGCGCGCTTTGAGCGTCATGAGGCGGAAAAGGCGATCGACCGCCGCTATTCCTTCGACGACCGTTTTCTCACCGCGTCGGAGCTGATTAAACGCGCGGAAACGGGCGGCGTCAACGACTTCGAACGGCTGCAGCTGCTCGACTGCCTCGAGCGCGTCGATCAGGTCGAGCCGGGGCAGGTCGTTTCCATTAAGCCGCGGGGCGGCCGCGCGCGTCTGGCTCTCCTCGCCGCCGCCGTCGCCGCGCTCGCGTTTGTCCTCTGGAAGCCGAACGCGGATCAGGCGCTCGCAAAGACGCCGAACGAGACGTCGCTGAGCGTTTCGAGGGAACTGCACGACAATCTCCTCGCGCCCGTTCGTGAGCTCGCCGACGCGGATCCGGAAAACGCGGAACTGCGCGCCCTGTCGACGCGGCTGCAGGAGCTCGTCGACGAATTTGACGCCAATAACGACGATCCGAAAAAGGGAACGTCGATTATCGCGCAAATGGAGCAGGAGATTAAAAATACAATTGCCGCTTGCGGCGTCGAAAAGACGGAAAAGTCGCTCAAAGATCTCGGCGAGGCGTTCGGCGCGATCGAATCGACGCGAACGCTTTCAACCGCGCTCGCGGAAGGGGATTACGGAACGGCGGCCGACGAACTCGAAAAGCTCGATTTCGAAAAGATGAGCGTCCGCGACCGTCAGGCGCTCGCCGACCGGCTCAAGGCCGCGGCCGAGATTTTGCGCAGTCGGAAAGACGAACAGACGGCGCAGCTGACCGAGCAACTCGCCGACGAACTCCAGAGCGGCAAGTGCGCTTCGTGCAAAAACACCGCGTGCAAGATGGCGGGCAAACTGCGCAAACATCTAACGAACAAAGAGACGGAAAAGCAGTTGAACTGCCAGCTTGCGCGGCTCGGTCTGTGCAAATCGAACTGCGCCGGCGCGTGCTCGACGTGCACGGCGAACTGCCCGTCGAACGCCCAGCAGTCGGGCGGGGCGGGCCAGAAGGATTCGTCGGCGCAAACGGCAAACGGCGCGAAGGCGGAAGGGGACGGCAAACGCCCGACAAGTTCGACCGGACTTGCGAGCGATCCTCTTTCCGGCTCCGATTCGCAAATGGCGACGGAAAAGACGTTAACGCGCGTCTCCGGCAAGGAAGGGGACGAGGGCGCGTCGAGCGTGGAGACGGTCGCGTCCGGCTCCGGACAGGCGGCGGAACTGCGGCGCGAGCGCGACGAAAAAGAGCGCGAATACGTCAAGCAGATCGAAGCGGCGCTCGACGCCGATTCCGTTCCGATCGAACGCCGGCGCGTCGTTCGCTCTTACTTCGAAGAGATTCGCAAATCGGACGAGCCCGAAGTTAACGGCGGGGAGAACTGAGCGTGAAGAAACGGTTTGACGCGGTCTTGGCCCGAAAAGCGTGGCGGCAGATTCATTACACGCTCGGCTGGATCTGTTCCGCCGTGTGCGCGATCGTTTGCGTTACCGGCGGTCTCTATCTCTTTCGGGACGAGCTTGGCCGCGCCGTCGAGCCGGAACGCTATTACGTCGAAGCGCGCGCCGAACGCATGCCGCTCGACGCGCTTGTCGAGGCCCTCGAGCGCGAATGGAACGCCAAAGCGGAGACGGTCGTTATACCGGCGGATCCGCGCCGCGCCGCCCGGATACTGCTGCGCCGGGAAAACGAGCGCGGCAAGACGCGTATCCTTTGCGACGCCGATCCTTATACCGGTAAAATAACCGGCGCGGGCGCCGATAAATCGACGCCCTTCTTTAAGGTGGTCCGCCGATGGCATACGCGGCTCAATCTCCCGAAGCATATCGGGCGGCCCCTTGTCGACATCTGCTCCGGCGTTATGCTTTTCCTTCTCCTTACCGGACTCCGACTGTGGCTGCCGCAAAAGCTTTCCGGCTTAAAAGCGCGTCTGACGGTCAAGTGGACCGGCGGCGCGAAACGCGCTCTGTTTGATCTGCATAACGCCGTCGGGATTTATACCTTCGTTCCGCTCGTCATACTGTCGGCGACCGGCGCGTATTTCGCGTTTGGCGAAGTTCATTCCGATTTCGCGCCGCGTCTGGCGCTCGCCGACGCGCAAGACGCGTCTGCGAAGCCGTTGGAAGAACAGTCGTTAGACGCGCTGGCGCGGTTCTGCTTAGACGACGCGAACGGGCGCGCGTTCAAGGCGTCTTTTCCGCGAAACCCAAAGACGCAGGCGCTTTCCGTCGAAGTAACCGGCGGCGGATTCTGGTCGTGCGCCGCGCCGACCGTATACTACTGGAACGCCGAAGATTACACGCTCGTTAAGAAGACCGGTTTTCGCGATATGACGCCGCGCGGGAAATTGCGCGCCCTGGTTCGCGAATGTCATATGGGCGGTATCTTTGGAACCGGCTCTAAAATAATCTTTTGTCTCGGCTGTCTCGGCGGATTCGCGCTCGCGCTGACCGGGCTGTGGCTGGCGGTTCTTAAATCGGGCTCCGGAACTTCAAAACAGAAAGATTCCGCCGAGAGCGCTTGAACGCCGCCCTTTTTCCCGCCGAACTCTATTTCTCTCCGCGTCTTTCTTTTTCAAAGACGTCGACCCGCGCCCTCCCGTATGATACAATGGGAGCGCGGGCGCCGGTTTGCGCGCGCCCGAACAGACTGCGGAACGCCGTTGGCGGACCGCGTGAAAAGAAAAAGGGCGGCGTTATGGTGTTTTCTTGCTCCCGATTCATTATGGGAACGGTTTTGACGTCGGTTTTGTCGGTTCTTGCGGCCGCGAATCTCGACGGCGCGGAATACCGCAATCCCGTTTCCGCGCAAATCGGAGACGCGTGGGAAGATTACGGATTCGGCGACCCGTTCGTTATGCGCTATAACGGACGGTATTATCTCTATCCGAGCACGCGCGACGATCAAGTCGGCGTCAAATGCTGGAGTTCGCGCGATCTCGTCTCATGGCGTTACGAAGGACTGTGCGCGGTCGATCCGACGACGAAAGGCGCCTACGCGCCCGAAATCTTTCGCGGACACGACGCGTTCTATATGGCGACGTCGCCCGCCGGCAAAGGGCACTATATCTACCGGTCTGAGTCGCCGACCGGCCCGTTCGAGCGCGCGACCGATTATTTCGGCCTGTCGATCGACGGTTCCGTCTTTATCGACGACGGCGGAGAAGGGTATTTCTATTCCGCGTCCGATCGCGGTATTTTAGCGTACCGCATGACGTCGGAGACGCAAGTCGATCCGCGCCCAATCGAGACGGGCCTGTTTATGCGCGGCTGGACGGAGGGGCCGACCGTCTTTAAGAACGACGGCGTCTATTACGCGACGTACACGGGAAATCACGTTTTCAGCCGCGGATACCGCATTAACGCGGGCGCAGGCGAGTCGCCCGTCAAATTCGCGCCCTGTTCCAACAATCCCATTCTTCTTTCGACCGAAGGCAAACTCTTTGGAATCGGTCATAATTCCGTCGTTAAAGGGCCTAATCTCGATCTTTACTACGTCGTCTACCATTCCCTTGTCGGGCGCGGACGCACAAGAGGCTGGCCCGTGCGGGAAATGAATATCGACAGGCTCGTTCTCAATAAGGGCGCGGTCTACGCGGCCGGGCCGACGCGCGAGCCGCAGACGGTTCCCGGGCCCGACGTCGGGTACTGGCCGGAGTCGGACGCCGATCCCGACGCGCTGCGAACGGTCGCGCTCGAAGACGGAACGCGCGCCTTTGCGACGCGCGAGACGGTAGAGGGCGATTTTACCGCGGAATTTAATCTCGCGTTCCGTTCGGATTCGGGCAAGGCGGGCGCGCTCTTCTGCTGCGCCGACGCGCGGAATTGGGGCCGCGTGTCGATTGAGCCCGCGTCCGGACAGATGGAGATCGCGACTTGCCTCGACGGCGAGATTGCCGCAAAGAGCGTTCCGATTCCTAAATCCTTCGGTCAGACGGTTTCGTTCGCATTGTTCCGGTCCGTTCAGGTCGAACGAACGGGCCGTAAATTTACCGTTTCGGTCGACGATCGGCGCGTCGCGGAATTTGAGAGCGGCGTCCCTTCCGGAGCGATCGGGTATTTTTCCGACGGCGCCGACGCCGCGTTTGGATTTATCGGCGCGACGCGCGCGACCGGCGGTTCTTCCGCGCGCAGCTTGGCGGAGCCCGTTCCCGGCGCCGCGCTCGCCGCGTATCGCGTTTCCGATCGGGGCGCGCGGCCTCAGACGGTCGAGGACGGGAATAAGTCTATTGACGCGCTTGAACTTACGCGCGGCGACTCGCTGACGTTCGACGTCGTCGCGAGCGAGGCCGGCGTATACGACGTCGCGCTGCGCTGCCGTTCTCTGGGCGCGAGCGCGGCGTCTATTGCCGCGGTCGGCGGTCTGCCGCAGTCGTTCGATCTGCCGCCGGGACGGCAATTTAACGCCGCCGTCTGCCGGGGCGTCTCTCTGCCGTCGGGAACGAGCCGCGTGACCGTCGCCTGCGAACGCGGATCTTTTCTCGTGGACAAACTGGAATTCAGGCGCGCCGATTCCTGCCGCGCAGTTGACTTCTTCTCCGAGGATATCGACAAACCCGGCTACAGCGACGGTTCATGGCGAGTAAAAGACGGCGTTCTGACCTCGGCTAAAGACTGTTTTGGCAAACGGCTTTACGGCGAAAGCGGCTGGGGAGATTACGCCGTCGAGGCCGACGTGACTTTCCTTGATTCTAAGAGGGCGGGCGGGCTGCTCGTTCGCGCGGCTCAGCCGGCGCTCGGAGGGCCGGGCAATTCGCCTAAGTTAGGTTCCGACTTCCTGTTGGGATATTATGTCTCGTTGGGCGACGGCGAAGTCGTTCTGACCAGACTGGCGTATGAATCGCGCAAGAGCGTCAGCGCGCCCGTCGCGTTTGACATATCCGATAAAGTGAAGCTGCGCGTCGAGGCGCTGGAAAATCGAATCGAGGTTTTTGTCGACGGAACGTCGGTTCTTGTTTACGGCGATCCGGAGCCTTTTATTGTCGGACGCGTCGGCGTTCGAACGTGCGGATCGAAGATGAGATTTGAGAATTTGCGCGTCGAACCGCTTAGTTCCGGCAGACTAAGCCGCGACGGCGAAACGGACGGAAACGGCGTTGGAAAGGACGGCCGCTAATGTTGAAATCTTGGTTTTTAGGATTGTTTTTGTGTTTAAGCGCCGCCGGCGTTCTTTGCGGCGCGGAGCCGTGGCTTGTTAAAGATTCCGTTCCGATCTTTGACCGCGGCTATTGCGTTATGGAAACGACCCCGTTCGTCTGGCAGGGGCGGCCGCTCGCGCTCGGCGCGGTTCGGCCGTCGACGCCGACGCACGAACCGGAGCAGCTTAAACTGCGCGTCTTTGATTTGGCCGATAAGTCGGTCGTCGCCGAGTTCGGCGCGGGCTGCTCCCTTGCGAGCGCCTATGTCGAGCGGCGCGCCGACGGCGACGTTCTGCGCGTCTACGCGGCGAAGCAACCGAAGGGAGAACCGTGGTTCCGCGATATCGTGTGCTTCTCGTCGTCCGATCTCAAAACGTGGGAAGAGTCGCCCGCGCTTCAGGCGGAGAACGAGCATCTGCTCAATACGTCCGTATGCCGGGACGGGGACGGGTATCTCATGGCGTACGAATCGGACAAGCCGGTCGGATTCTGCTTTAAGTTCGCGCGCTCGAAGGATCTCGTCCATTGGGAAAAGGTTCCGGATCTCTATTACGCCGGGCCGGACGGAAAATCGTACAGCGCGTGCCCCGTTATAAGGCGCGTGGGGGACTACTATTACGTGATTTATCTGCGCGCCGTTTCCGGGGGATATCAGTCGGCCGCGATTCGCTCGAAAGATTTGCGCGCGTGGGAAGAATCGCCGCGCAATCCGATACTCGCGGCGAGCGAAGGGGAGGGCGTCAATAATTCCGACGTCGATCTCTTTGAGTTCGACGGCAAGACGCAGCTCTTTTACGCGACCGGCGATCAGCAGAGCTGGAGCGACGTTCGCCGCGCCGTCTTCGACGGTCCGGAGGAGCGGTTCTGGGAAGAGGCGTTCCGAAAGCCGGAATCCGCCGCGCAAAAGGCCGCCGAAAGAGCGCCGGTTCCCTTTGGCGAGAATAAATTTACGGGCGACTCGGACGCGCGCCTTTCCGTTTACGTCTCAAAACTCGGCGACGGCTCCGACGGCAAGTCGTGGGCGACGGCGTATCGGTCCGTTCAAAGCGCGCTCGACAATCTGCCCGACTCGCCGACCGGCGTCCGCGTTATCGTTCGGCCCGACAGATATTTCGAGCCGAATCTGCTCCCGTCGAAAAGCGGCGCGAAAAACGCGTATAACGAGCTCGTCGGCGACTTTGACGGGCGTTTGGGGAGCGGCGCGACCGGCTGGGTCTATCTCGATTCGAGCGATCCGGAGAAGGGCTATAAGTCGTACGACTGGCACAGTTCGATTCGCGCGTATCAGAAGGGCTGGTCTTCGGAGCATACGGGCGAGACCGTGTCGAGCTGTCAGTGGGACCGCTGGATCGTTCGGCGCGTCTACGCGACGGGCGGGGACGCGGGCCTGTTCTGGGACTGTCTGAGCGAAAAGAAGCCGTTCACTATTCTGGTCGAGGACTGCGTCAGTATCGGCAGGGCGTTTGGAATCGGGGTGGCGTTCGGCGCGTTCGATCCGGCGAATCCGAGTACCCGCGACGACGAGCCGATCGTCTTTCGGCGCGTCTGGGCGGCGTCGCTCGATCGCTGGGGGGACGCGGGCGCGGCGTTCTTCCGTTCGTACCGGCCGGAGCTTGCCGACTTGCCCGAATTCTATCTCGACGGGTGCACGCTCGTTTCGCCCGACAACGCGATTGAAAACAACGTTTCGGAATACGACGGCTCGACTCATATCGCGGCCCGAAAGTGCAATTTAATCGTCCTGAACTTTACGCAGCCCGCCGGAACGCCGCCCAATTCCGGCGTGATTCGCACGCCGAACGACGGCTCGCGGTACCTGATTGAGCTGGAAGACTGCCAACTCATGGGTTGTAAGGCGTTTAGCGACGAGAAACCGAATCCGCCGCAATACGTTCTGAGGGGCCGCAACCGCGCTTACGTGCAGTTCAATAATCCGGTTCCCGAGGGCATGGAGCCGATCGAAGGCTGGCCGGTCGAGCTGTTTGAGAAGATCGCGCCGCCGGAGTTAAAATGAATTGGATTCGGACGTTGAAACCGGCCGTTTCGTTCGACGCGCGGAATTCCGCGGTTCGTCTGCTTTTTTTTTTCATGTGTTAGCATGTACAAAGGGACGCTTTAAATGAGAATACTACTGCAGTTTGTTTTAGCGTTTGCCGCGTTGACGCCGCTGGCGTTTGCGCAAGAGAGCGCGATCGGTTCTTTGGGGGGCGCTCCGACTGAAGCGGAACTTGCCTTTATGAAGACGTGGACGGGGTTTCTTCTCGAGAAAGGCGCGCCCGATCCCGCGCGCTATACCGGCGACGCGCCCTTTTCGTTCATGTGCGGCGAACGCTCGAGCCGCGAATGGCTCAAGATGGAAAACGCGGAAACCGCGCTGGGCGAATGGCGGGACGGAACGCGTAAAAGCGTTCTGACGTGGCGCGACGGCCAGACGAAACTCGTTTGCGAAGCGGCGGTTGAGGAATACGCCGATTTCCCCGCGTTTCAGCTGACCGTTCGTCTGCGCAACGAAGGCTCGGAGAACACGGCCCCGATTCACGACTTCAACGCGTTGGATTTCCGCTGGAACCGCGCCGACACGACGCTCCCGATTCTCTATCGGACGCAGGGCTCCGACAGCCGCAACGACGACTTTATGTTCGTCGGAGAAGATATGCGCAAGTCGATGTGGGTTCACAATCGCGACGTTCGCATGGATTCTGCGTCCAATTCGGCGTACCGTAAGGCGCTCAATTCCTCGCTTTTCGACTCCGACGACCGCCCGAGCGCGACGTGGCTTCCGTTCTTCAACTACAGGACGGGCCCCGACGGGCTCATCGTCGCGCTCGGTTGGAACGGCGGCTGGTTTGCCGAGTTCAATCATCATGGGAACGGAGATACCGACATAACGGCGGGTCAGGAGCGGCTCAATACCGTCCTTTATCCGGGCGAAGAGATTCGCTCGCCCCTCGTCATGCTCATGTACTGGCAGGGCGAAGTCGGGCACGCGCAGAATATGTTCCGTCGGTTCATGCTCGCGCACAATCATCCTCAGGAGAACGGAAAGCCGGCGCTCGCGCCGATATGCCGCAACTCGTGGGGCGGAACCCCGACCGAAGAGCATTTGCGCGCAATTAAAGAGATCGTCGACGCCAATTTTGAATTCGACTGCTATTGGATCGACGCCGGCTGGTACGGGCAGGGAACCGATCCTTGCCCGAGCGTCTTTCAGGGCGACTGGGGCTCGACCGTCGGCGACTGGCGCGTGAATCCGACCCGGCATCCGAATACGCTCAAGCCGATCGCCGACGCGCTGACCGACGCTAAAATGAAGTTCCTGCTATGGTTCGAAACGGAACGCGCCGTTAAAGGCGTGCCCGCGACGCTCGAACATCCGGAATGGTATCTCCGTTCCGGCGGCGGCGACGCCAGTCAGGCGCCCGACGGCGAATCGTTGCTATTTAATCTCGGCGTTCCGGAAGCGCGGGCGTGGCTTACGAAAACGATTGGCGATATTCTCGCGGAGAATCATATTTCGTGGTATCGCGAAGACTTCAATATGGTTCCCAATCCGTACTGGAACGCCGCCGACGCGCCCGACCGGATCGGCATGACCGAGATGCGGTTTGTGGAGGGGCTCTATCAGTTCTGGGACGATTTGCGCGCGCGCGTTCCCGGGCTCATGATCGACAACTGCGCGAGCGGCGGGCGCCGGCTGGAGCTTGAAACGCTCAAGCGCAGTATTGTCCTGTGGCGGTCCGACTACAACTGTTTTCCGTACCTGACGACCGAAGTAACGCAGTCGCATACGTTTGGAATCGCGCATTGGATTCCCGCCAACGCGACTTCCCCGTTCGTTACGAAGATTGACGACTATCAGTGCCGGAGCGCGCTTTCGAGCGGCGCCGTGCTCGGAACCGACGATTTCGGCGACCGGCGCGCGGAGCCCGACGTCGTCGAATGGATGAAACAACGCGTCTCCGAAGCGAAACGCGCCCAGCCGTATTTTTACGGCGATTTCTATCCGCTCACGCAGGGGAATTGGTCCGAAGACGCTTGGCTCGCGTATATGATGTGGCGCCCGGAAGTGGAAAAGGGGCTTGTCGTCGCGTTCCGACGCGCCAAGAGCCCGATCGCCGCGCTTACCGTCGACCTCCAGCCGATCGAGCCGGAGAAGAGCTATCGAATTGAGGACGTCGATTCCCAAGAGACCGTCGTTCTTTCGGGCAAAGAGATTCGCGAGAACGGATTTACGATTCGCGCCGACAAGCCGCGTTCGAGCAAGCTCCTCTATATCGAGGCGGTTCGGTAAGTTACGTAGGCGAGGAAAACAGACGCGCGGAAAAAGACCTAGCGCCGACGCTGTCCCCTTTGGGGCGGCCGGGCGATGGGCCGATCCGCGCGGCTGAAGATTACGCGCCGCCCTGACAGAAACGGGCGGAGCGGCTTTTAGTTAATCGACTTAGGGGCGTTTTTACGCCCGCGCAGCCTCAAACGGGGAATAATGACGATTCAAAAGCAGCATGTTGATTATTTCTAACGTACTACGTATTTATACATCATATACGAGGTTAAAATGACGCCCAAGTTTTATCAAAAGGATTATCAAAAGGCGCTGGACTTATTGGGCCAGCTTATAACCGAACGGGTTCGCGACGCCGCCGTCGGCAAGATTCTCGGCGAGCTCAACGGCGCCGCTCCTACTGAACGGTATATTCAGAAGGGGTTGGAAAAGATGAGCGCGGCCGAACGGGAGTTTGTCAAGGAGACGGTTCTCCCGTACGCCGCCGACGCCGTAATCTTTTATTTTCTCGATCTTTTGGAGACGGTCGACGCGCGTCCTTTTTCGCCCGACGGGGTGGAGGAGGTAATCGACGGTTCCGAATCTCCGGACGAGGCTGTCCGCTTCAACTTCTTGCTTAAGAAGGGGGACGACGACGCTTGTTCTGTCGCCGACTTGGCGCCCGTCGCGCTGAGCGTCGCGCCCGCGCGTCTGCCCGACTGCCTTTTAGAAGGTTGGAACGAGCGGTTCGGGCATTTTCCCAGTTCCAGTATTTACCGTCCGGACGGCGGTCAAGAGGAACAGGAACGTTAGTAAGGTTTTTGGACGGAGGGTAAACGAATGGCGACTCTCAAAGAAGTTGTTCCTGAACTTTGGGGAAAAGAAATCTTTAACACGTCGAAAGCGGGCAGTTTCATGACGGTACGGGGCGTTTTTCCAATGGCAAAGAACGCCTTTCTTGCGACCTCTTTTGAACATCGGGAGGGGTTTACGGTCAGTCTTGACACTTTGGAGGAACTGGGAATCAAACCGGACGAGCTTTTAATTGCGCAATGCCGCCGTTTCTCAGAATTGGCGGCGGAGGCGCTTTCGAAGCCGAAGAAGAAACTGGGCGAGTACAACAGTATGGAACGCCATGTCAAGGTCGGCTTACAGTCGCTTGTCGACGCCGGCCTGCCGTTAGAAGACGCCAAAGTCCTCGTTTCCGTCTCGCTGCAGGATTTGCAAGGTCAGGGCGTGCGCGAGCCGTCCTGTATTCCCTGCAGCTACGCCTGTTATCGCAGGGAGACGCGTCCTCTGACTCGGTTCCGGTCGCTTTTAAAGGCTGTAACGAACCGGTTTATCTCTGAATGAACGATATAGCCCGCGCGGGAGAAAGATTATGGAAAAAGATTCCTCTTGGGACGATCTTGGATTGGGAATGACGCCGGAAGAATGCCGGAAACTGCTCTATGGCAAGGACGTGACGCCGGAACAGAAAAAACGCATTATGGAAATGCTGGGGAAACGGTTAGCGGACGGTTTCCGCGCAAAACTCCGCGCACGAAAGGAAACGGAGCCGGATAAGGAACGCATTTTGGATCTGTTGGGGGCGCTCGTAACTCAAAACGTCCGCGATCGGGCTATTTCCCGAACCGTTCGGGAGATTAACGGCGAATACGTTCATCCGGACGAACGCGTTCTGAACGGATATCGGAAGATGAGTCCTGAAAGTCAGGCGTTTTTGAAAGAGAGATTACTGCCTTATTTCGTCGACGCGGCGGTAAAGGAATTTCTCAACTTTTTGGGCGAACTCGGAAAGGAGTCTTATTCGTTTAAAGGGGGCAAGCCGGTCCGCGCCGACGTGACGGCGTTTTCCAGCAATTCCATATGCTATGCGCTCGTCTACCGTCAAGGGAATTCTGAAATGTTTTCCGTCGACGAACTTACCGCTGATAAAAAAATAGATTTGGGAGACGCGCCGGCGTGTCAAAATCCGGGCGCGCCCGGCTGGAACGAAAGATTCAGCCGATATCCGAGCTCCGGGGTCTATAATAAGGGCCTTGCTGAGGAGTACGGCAAAGAAGCCTGAAAAGGGTTTTGGGAAAAGGTTTCGACGGTGAAATTTATCGTAAGCAGGTTCTATACGCCTAAAAGCGTAGTATTGAAATATTTGGTTTACGAATATTCTCTCTATACCGACTGGGGAATCGACGGGACGGGCGTTTCCTTAGTCGTAGATTTTGAGGTTTACCTCAATTATTTGTGTCTAGCTTCTTTCTGTCGACGCGTCGGTTTCTTTGATATCGACGGGTATTTCCCTTACAGAGGCTGGATTCCCCGGACGCTTGACGTTCCGGGCGCCGTTATACGGGATATTCTGCCGCAGGGGAAATACGAGGGTTTTCCGGAGAGAGCAGGGGAGGCCGTTCCCTGTTATTTCGATAAGACGTCGAATTGGATCTGCTGTGGGGATCCCGAACGGGCGGGGACGTCAGTTCAGTTTACCGGTCAGGCGATCGCCACGCTTAACGGCGAAGGTCAACTGACGGCGCTGTGGTTAAAGCCTGTCTTCGTTTCGACGTATGAAACGCTGGACGAGTTTGCGGCGGCAACCGGCGTCGATAGGTCTCGTGTCGTAATTGCCCAATGAGGAAAGGGATTAACTTCCGCCGCGCTCCAAAAGAAAATCGGCGCCGTCCGCGAATATCGGGACGGCGCCGATTTTTATGTTAACGCGTCGCGCAGATCGTTCGGTCACACGAATTTGAGGAGCGCGTAGCGTTTCTTTCCGCTTCGGAGGACGACGACCGTTTCGCTGGCAAGGTCGGCGGCCGACAGAATCTTATTGACGTCGGTTACCTGCTTGTTATTGACGTACGCGCCGCCCTGCTGCACGGCGCGGCGGGCGTCGCTCTTCGTCTTAGCCAGGCCGGAGAGAACGAAGGCGTCGAGGAGCCCGATCTCGCAGTGGTCGAGCTGTTCGCGCGAAAATTCTTTGCTCGGGACGTCGGAGAAGACGGACGTAAGTTCCGCGTCGGAGAGATCTTCAATCGCGGCGCCGAAGAAGATCGCGGTCGCCTTTTCCGCGGCCGCCAAGCCCGACTCGCCGTGCGTAATGAGGGTAAGCTCTTTGGCGACTTGCTTTTGCAGAACGCGCTGTCCAAGATGATCGCGATGCTCCGCGATAAGCGCGGCCGCTTCCTCTTCGGTCATGTCGGTAAAGAATTTGAACGCGTTTTCAATATCGGCGTCGTCGACGTTGACCCAATACTGATAGAACTGGTACGGGCTCGTGCGGTTCGGATCGAGCCAGAGGGCGCCGGATTCCGACTTGCCCATCTTTTTGCCGTCGCTCTTGAGCAGGAGTTTGCTCGTAAAGCCGTAGAGCTGGACGCCGAGCATACGCCGCGCAAGGTCGATGCCCGCGGTGATATTGCCCCATTGGTCGCTTCCGCCCGCCTGAATTTCGCAGCCGTATTCGCGGCAGAGGTGGACGAAGTCGTACGACTGCAGGAGCATATAGCTGAATTCCGTATAGCTCAGGCCGTTTTCCGATTCCAGACGGCTCTTAACGGAATCTTTCGTCATCATGACGTTGACTTGGAACATCTTGCCGATATCGCGCAGGAAGTTCAGGAACGAATAATCCTTCATCCAGTCGTAGTTATTGACGAGAATGGCGCCGTTTTCCTTCGACTCGAAATCGACGAACCGGGACAGCTGCTTCTTAATGCATTCGACGTTGTGCCGGACCTGATCCTCCGTGAGCAGATTCCGTTCGTCGCTCCTGCCGCTCGGGTCGCCGATCATGCCAGTCGCGCCCCCGACGAGCGGGATCGGGCGGTGGCCCGCCTTCTGGAATCGGCGAAGGTTCATAATCGCGACGAGATGCCCGACGTGCAGCGAATCGGCGGTCGGATCGAACCCGGTATAGATTGTTCGGGGTTTCGCCATGAGAAATTCGCCCATTTTTTCGTCGGTTACCTGGTTGAGCATACCGCGCCAGGTCAGTTCTTTAATCACGTCAAATTTAACGCTCATCGCTTTCTGCCTCTATACTTGGATTAAAGCGCTCCGCCGCCCGCGTCTGTCCGTCAATTGAAACGCGTCCGCGTTCGAAGCGCGATATAGCGCGGATTCTACCTTTTTTATTAAATTTGTAAACGGCGCCGAGGTTGCTATTATTATCTCAGACGCATAAATATCGGGAAAAACTGTTAAAAGGGCGTTGCACGCGTTCGAACGTTCGTTTCGTCGCGGCGGGGCGCCCCCTTTATCGCGAACGGCAAATGGCGCTATAATAGCGCGGTATGGCGATCGGCGGCGTCGGCCGACGCGGCGAACGCGCCTCTGGCGCAAAGGCGGCAATTATGGGATGGCAATACAGCGAAAAAACAAAACGGCTCTTTATGGACGCCGTACAGGGTAAAAGCGGAACGCATTCGGGCGAAGTTCCGAACGCCGACGGAGTAGGGGAGCACGGCTCCGTGGCGTGCGGAGACGCGCTGAAGTTCACGTTCCGGGTCGAGCGCGACGAAAAGGACCCGGTCAACGACCGCATTGTGGAAGCGAAATTCCTCACGTTCGGATGCACGTCCGCGATCGCGGCCTCGGAAGCGCTCTGCCGCATTATTGAAGAGCGGAAAGTTACCCCGATCGAGGCGCTCAAAATTACGAATCAGGATATCGTCGAATATCTCGAAGGGCTCCCGACGCAGAAGATTCACTGCTCCGTTATGGGCGCGGAGGCGCTCGAAGCGGCCGTCTTCGATTGGGCGGCCAAACGGGGCGTCGATATGGAGGCGCTGGGAATTAAGCGTCTCAGTTCCGACGAAAACGAAGGCCGGCTCGTCTGCAAGTGCTTTGGGATAACGGAGCCGTATCTGCGCCGCAAGATTCGCGAACTGAAACTCAAGACGGTCGACGAAGTAACGGGCGCGCTCAAGGCGGGCGGCGCGTGCGGGTCCTGCCGCGGCGATATTCAGGATATTATCAACGACGTGTGGTCGGCGAATCCGTCCGATTCGTGCGCCGTGAACCTCTGCGAAGTCCCGATTGCCGAACCGGAGCCCGAACAAAAGGCGGAAGCGCCGGCCGCGGCGTCCTCCGACGGCATTATTCCGCTCGCGACCGTATCGACCGCGAAAGACGGATCCGTCGTTCAGAATCCGACGTTCGAGGTCAAGTCGTCGGCCGCGCCGGCGGGGCCGGAATTCGCGACCGCGTCGCCGTACCAGCGCGCCAAGCTCATTGAGAAGACGGTCGAGGAGGAGATTCGCCCGGTACTTAAGCGCGACGGAGGCGATCTGGAGATCGTCGATATTAAAGACAATCTCGTTTACGTGCAGCTCGTCGGAGCGTGCGACGGATGCGAGAGCGCCTCGCTCACGATCGAAACGCTCGTCGAAATGGTTCTCCAGGACAGGCTCGATCCGTCGATTAAAGTCATTCAGCTCTAACGGCTTGCCGCGCCGGACTGACGGTCCGCGCGCATGCTTACGGTTCAATCCCCGCTTCGGCGGGGATTTTTTTTTGCGCGTTTTAGGCGGCGCGGATCATAGGGACACGGCTTCAGCGCGCAAGAAAAAACGCACGGGAGGAAAAGCAAACGCTCTTCCTCCCGATACTTACGCTAAATCGCGATTACGCGCAAGCGGCTTGGACGTTCAGACGTCCCATCCTTCGCGGACTTCCTGCTTGAGGAATTTCGCGGCCTTGTCGCAGTTCGTAACGGCCATCTTTTTGGCGTCGTATTCGAGCTTCTGACCGCAGCGGTAGGCGACCGGTCCGAGCAGAATCGTTTCGGCGACGCGTCCGGAATAGGCGAAGCTGCACGTCGTGTCCGTCTTGCCCTCTTTGATCGCGTCGAGCCATTCTTTGTGATGCCCGACCGACTTGGGAATCGACGGTTCCGGCGCTTTGTAGTTCTCGAACTTGTCTTTCGGAATGAGACGGTGCGTGGAGTAGTTCGAGAAGAGCGCGCCTTCGGTTCCGATAAAGAGAACGCCGTTTCCTTCTTCGACGCCGTATTCCTTGAGGGATTCGGGCTTCGCGTCGCCGTCGCTCCAGGAGACGGCGAGTTCGTCGGTCGTGCCCTTAACGCCCGGGAATACGTATTCTACGTGCAGGTCGCGGGCCGCGAAATCTTCGTCGGCCGGTTTCGGGGCGAACGCTTCAATCGTCTTCGGATACTGGAGATCGAGCGCCCAGAACGGGAGGTCCATGAAGTGGCAGCCCATATCGCCCATGCCGCCGTTGCCGAATTCCCAGAAGGAGCGCCAGTTGCCGCCGAAGTAGCACGGCTGATAGGGTCGTTCGTGGGCCGGGCCGAGCCAGAGGTCCCAGTTGAGCGATTCGGGAACTTTGACGTCGTCGTTCGTGCGCGGCGACCCGCCCCAGACGACGCCGCACCAGACGTCGATGCGGCTGATCGTGCCGACCGCGCCCGCGCGAACGAGCTCGACGACGCGGCGGTAGTTGTCGCCCGCGTGAATCTGCGTGCCCATCTGGGACGCGAGGTTCTTTTCCTTAGCGTACTTCTGCATTGTGCGAATCTGATAGACGTCGTGCGCGAGCGGCTTTTCGACGTAGGGCGCGATCCCGAGCTTCATGGCTTCGACGGCGGCGATCGCGTGGGTGTGGTCCGGGGTCGTTACGACGACCGCGTCAATCTGATCGCCCATCTCGGCGTACATTTCGCGGAAATCGACAAACCGTTTCGCGTCCGGCATATCCGGGCCGTACTTTTCCAAATTGGCGGCGTCGACGTCGCAGATCGCGACTCTGTTTTCCGAGGCGCACGAGCTGCGGTGGAAGTCGCCCTGCATGCCGCCGAGCCCGACGTGGGCAAGATTGAGTTTCGAGTTGATATTGAGTTCGCGGCTATAGCCCGGGCAGGGGAAGCACGACGCAAGACCGAGTCCGGCCGCGGAAAGAGCGGCGCGCTTCATGAAGGAACGACGGTTCATGGAAGACATAGTTTTTTCTCCGTTGAGTAGTAACGCCGGCGCCGACGCGCCGTTAAATTGATTTTCGCTTTCATTATAAACAAACGCGCGCCCGTTGCAACTTTTCTCTAACGGGCGCGCAAAATAATTCTCGCGGCGTTCTCAGAATTTCTTGTTGAACCCGGCGAAAAAGAGATGGTTTGCGTATTCCGCGGCGATTTCCGCGTCGTAGTGGAAATAGACGTCGAACGTGTCGCGGAGCGCGTAGTCGAGCCCGGCGCCGAGCATGAGCTTGTCGCGCTGCATTTTATGCGAGCCGTACCGGTACGCGACGGGGACGGGCGCCTGGTCGTTAATGGTGTAAATCGCGCGATTTCCGAATTCGTGCGACCAGTCGCACGTAATGTACGGCTTCGTAACGCCTAACGCGGTCGCGTATTCCCAACTGAACCGGCTTCCGAGCTTCATGCGGTACGACGATTTCGAGAACTCTTCCGGGCGGGAATTGCCGGTTATGAAATATTCGGCGCGCGCGGGCTCGACGAGGCTCAGCACGCGGAAGTTCGCTCTCGGCTCGATTCGCGTATAGCCTTTGTCGTATCTCGCGCCGAATTCCGACTCAAAGAACCATTGCGTCGTATTGAATTTATTTTGCGCGCCTGTCGAGAGCCGCGTCTGGCGTTCCCAGTTTCGCGAGCCGCCGTAGAGAAGGTCGATATGCCACAGCGCGCCGAAAACGCTCATGCGCAGAAAGCCCGCGAGCGAATCGACCGACGCGTCGTAGAACGACGCCGATTTCGAGTCGACGTTCGTCTGCGTCGTCTGGACGCCGTAGCCCCAGAGGAAATATTCCGTGAGCGTCCAATCCTGACCGAGCGCGCCGCCGTACGAACCGACGTCAAATCCGCGGCGGTCGTACGACGAGCCCTGCGCGTCCTGCGTTCCCCACGAGCCGAGCCCGTAGCCGAAGACGCGCCCGCGATACGGATAGACCGCCAGAACTGAGAGATCGGTTCCGCGGACGGTCGGCGGTTCGTCGAACGTAAATTCTTCGGGCGCAAATTCTTCGAGCGAGAGTTCGCGCGCCGATTGCGGAAGGAGCGAGGCGCCGGGGAAATTTTCGTTTGCGCCGCGTTCGACGGGCGGCAGGCCGCAGAGTTCGCAGAACGAGAAGGGCGCTAAATCGGGCTCTTGCGCGACGGCGAGCGCCGACGCGGAGAGGATCAGCCACGCGGCGAACGCGAGAACGGCCCGGCAGGGACGCGGCGTCCCTCTGCGCGGATATCGCGCGCCGTCGGCGGGTTCGTTCGTTTCGCGTATTGGGAACACGGGCTACAAGTCCCTTGGTCTGAAAAGAAAAGAGAAAGCGGTCTCTTGCGAAACCGCGCGAATTCGGCCGCTTCGGTCAGTTCTGCCGAACGGCGGAGTCGGCGGCGGCGACTTTGCCGGGAATCGGGATTCCGGCTTCCGCGACGGGATCGCTCGCCGGCTTGGCTGCGGCCGCGACTTCCGGGGAGCCGCTTGCCGCGGTTTGCGCGGGCGGATCGGCCTGCGTTTCGGCCGGCGCGCTATCGGGTTCCTTTACTCCGGCGTCTTCGGCGCGCGGTTTCGGAAAGATTGCCTGCGCGACGAGCGACGCGTCGTCGTTATTGCGCGAAACGACGCATCCTTTTTCATTCCGGTCAAATCCGAAGGTAATCGAATGGCTTTCGCGCGGGCTGAGCAGCTCCATGAACGCGCCCCCGTACTGATCGACGGCGAGCTGGCCGTAGACGGCGCAGTCCGGCGCGAGCGGATTGTCGGGCGTCGCGATCAGCTTTTGACTCGAGACGCGGTACGCGCCGACGCGCTTGGCGTAGATTCCCTGCTTGGCGAAAATCGAGCCGTTTTTGATTTCGAGCGTCGCTTCGTTCGTTTCCGGATCGACGAGCAGGACGCTTCCGCGAACGACAAGTTCGGTTACGTCGAGCTTGTCGGCGGGCTCCGGAGCCGGCGCTTGGGCGGTTCCGGACGCGGCGGGCGCGGGCGCCGGGCCGCCCGAGGGCGTTTGCGGATTCGCAGAAAGATACCAGGACGTTCCGACCGCCGAAAGACAGCCGACTACCGCGGAAATCAGTATGTTGGAAAAGCTACCCTGCATAGGACGCACCTGCGCTTTGACAATTCGTTGGAAAATATACGCGCCCGGCCCCGCGAAAACGGCGAAAAACCGAGCCTGACGAGTATAGGAAATTTCCCCGTTCCGCGCCAGTGCGATTTCTCAATTTGCCGCCCCTTTTTCGCGCGGCGCTCCGCGTTGGCGCAAGAAGGGCGGCGCGCAGGTTGCCGGCGCCTTAAAAACGGGTACAATAGACGCGCGTTTTTCGCAAAAGGTGAAAGAATGACCCCAAAAGTATACGAACGCGTTCGCAAGCCGCTGGTCGCCGCCGCGTGGATCTATTTCGTCTATATGGCGTACATGCTGCTGCATCCGATTCCGCCCGTTCCGCCCCCCGTTCGGTACGTCTTCAGCTTCGTTCATTTTCTCGCGTTTGCCGCGCTCGGCGGGCTCGTTGGAATGGCGCGGCTGCGTATGCCGTATCTGGCGTGGCTTGTTCCGCTTCTGATATGGGGCGTCGCGTCTGAAGTCCTTCAGCCTCTGACGGGCCGTTTTTTCGAGTACCGCGATATCTTACAGAACGAACTCGGCGTAACGGTCGGGCTCGCCGCGGCGTATTATCTCCGCCGGTTTCTCGTGCGCGAAGAGCGCGGACCGGAGGAAGGGGAGACGCGCTCATGACGTCGGAAGACAAGTCGGCGCCGCGGCCGGGCGCGGTCGCGATTCTGCCGCGGCCCCCGTTCGATTGGCGCGGGACCGGACCGATCGACTTTACGCGTATGCAGACGCTCGTTATCCGCCGCTCGCAGTTCGTCGCGGCGCCGGGCGCGCTGTGCTTTCCCGGCGGCGGAATCGAGCCGGGCGAAACGGCGGCGCAGGCGGCGCGGCGGGAATTCCGCGAGGAAGTCGGGCTCGACGTCGCCGTAACGCGGCTCCTTGCCGAGAATCGGACGCCGTCCGGCGCGCCTCTCTATTGGTTCGCGGCGCGCGCGCTTTCGGACGATCCGAATCCGCGGGTAACCGTCCAGCCTGCCGAAGTTGCGGAATATCAGTGGCGAACCCTCGTCGAACTGCTCGACGATCCCGACTTCTTACCGAATAATCACGAGATCGTGCGCGGAATCGTCGAAGGGAGGATCGCGCTCCGATAGCGCGGGGGGGGGCGCTCTTCGCCCCCTTATGACGGTTGTAACGGGTATTTTTGATTTAATTGTTTGAATTTGCCTGTCCGCTATTCTTTTTCTATATTTTTTATTCTTTTTGGTTGTTAAATTGGGCTAATTGTGGTAGAATGAGGAAAATGCGCGCGGTTTTTTTTGAACTCCGTTACGGAGATTTCCGCCGCGGTCATTGGATTCAAACGCGCCCCACGCGCGATAGAACATACGCTAATTTGAGCCCAGAAGAACGAAAGGTAATTTCGATGAAGCGGCATTTATTACTCTCCGCCCTATTTCTCGTAGGCGGTTTTTGCGGCGTCTCGTACGCGGACGAACCGCAGGCGACTCCGGTTCCGGACGCCGGCGAAGTCCAAGTCGAGGAAAGCGCGGTTTCCGCCGAGCAGTTAGTTTCCGCTCCGGCGCAGCCTCCCGAGTTCTCCGCGGTCGTTCCCGACGCGGAACGCATCGGCGGCCCGATCCCGACCTACCGCATGAAAGACTCCCTCTACTGGGAAATCACGCCCGCCCAGATGGACGGCGATTATATCGTTATCATGTCGGTCGCGCGCGGTATCGGCACCTCCGATATCTACGGCGGTCAGTCGCTCGACTACGGCGACGACATGATCTGGCGCTTTAAGAAGGTCGGCGACCGCATTCAGATCGTCCGCCGGAACTACCGCTACCGCTCGAACAGCGGTCCGGACGCCGAAGCGCTGCGCGTCGCGTTTACCGACAGCGTTATCTTCAGCCTCCCGATCGTCGCGCGCGGCTCTCAGGGCGGCGACGTCGTCGACGTTACGAGCCTGTTCATGAGCGATCAGCTCTGCCGTCTGGGCATGTCCTTCGCTCGCGACCGTTCGAGCTGGGAAAAAGTTAAGGCCATGAAAGACAACCTCGAACTGGAAGTCGCCGCGACCTACGCGGGCGGCAACGGTTCGACCGAAACCGTGCTCGACACGCGCGGCATCGGCGTCAATATTCACTATTCGATCAGCCGCATGAAGGACACCGGCTATCAGCCGCGTTACGCGGACGAACGCGTCGGCTACTTCATGACCGCGATCCGCGACATCAGCAAGATTTCCGCGGACGACAATTTCATTCGCTATATCAACCGCTGGAACCTCCAGAAACTCGAACCGAATGCGGAAAAGTCGCTTCCTAAGAAGCCGATCGTTTTCTGGCTCGACAAGGCGACCCCTTATCAGTACCGCAAGACGCTCCGCGACGGTATTCTCCAATGGAACCAGGCGTTCGAAAAGGCCGGGTTCTATAACGCAGTTGAAGTTCGTCAGCAGGAAGACAACGACGATTGGGATCCCGAAGACGTCAATTACAATACGATCCGCTGGAGCGCCACGCAGACCGGTTTCTCGATCGGCCCTAGCCGCGTCAATCCGAAGACGGGCGAAATTCTCGACGCGGACGTCGTTCTGACGGTCGGCTTCCTGAACAGCTGGACGCGCAGCTTCGAGCTCTACACGTCCGATCAGCTCGTCGATAAATTCGGGCCCGTCAACCGCGAAAACGCGCTCAAGGCGCTCGAACGCAACAACGACGCCGGAATCCGCCGCAACTCCGACTTCGCCGATATGGAACTCTACTATTCGCAGCAGTTCGGTCTTGCCGAAACGTTCTTTGACGTCATGTCGATGAGCGACGCGTTCCTGACCGACGCGCAGGACGAACCGCAAGAGGACGAAGCGAAGAAGGCGGAAGAAGAAGCGGCCGCTAAGAAGGCCGAAGAAGAAGCTGCCGCCGCGAAGAAAGCGGAAGAAGAAGCCGCGAAAGCGCGCGAAGAAGCTCTTAAAGCGGAAGTCGACGCCGCGCGTTCGACCGCCGATAAAGCCTCGCAGGCCGCCGCCGACGCTCAGAAAGCCGCCGACGCCGCGAAAGCCGCCGCCGACGAAGCGAAGGCCGCGGACGCCGCGAACGCCGAAGAGCTCAATAAGAAAGCCGCGGACGCCAAGAGCGCCGCCGACGCCGCTTACTCCGTCGCGACGGAAACCGCTAAGAAACTCGACGAACTCCGCGCTGCGGTCGACGCGCTCAAAGCCGCCGAAGCCGAACGCAAAGCCGCCGCCGAAAAAGCGGAAGCCGAAGCGAAGCAGAAGGCCGAGGAACAGGCTAAGAAAGAAGCCGAAGCGAAAGCCAAGAGCGACGCCGAAAAGGCTAAGGAAGAGAACAAGAAGCGTCTCGAAAACGAAAAGAAAAAGGTCTTCGAGCAAGGTCTTCGCCAGCTCGTCGTTCACGAAGTCGGGCACACGCTCGGTCTTCGCCACTCGTTCAAGCAGAGCTGCCTGCATTCGCTTGACGAAATCAACGACACGAGCAAGTGGAACGAATACGGATTCGTCGGATCCGTTATGGAATACACGCCGATCAACATTATGCCCAAGGGCATGAAGCAGGGCGACTACTATTCCTACCGTCTCGGCCAGTACGACGAATGGGTCATCGAATACGGCTACAAAGTCTTCCCGGGCAAAACGACGGAAACGGAACTTCCCGAACTCAAGAAGATCGCCGCGAAACAGTCGAAGCCGGAATTCAATTACGCCACCGACGAAGACTGCTACGGCAGCACGGTCGATCCGTACGTCAATATTTGGGACTTGGGCAGCAGCCCGCTCGAATACGCTAAGGTCCGCGTCGCGCTCGTCGATCAGCTCATGCCCGGCCTCAACGACCAGATCGTTAAGGACGGCGAAAGCTACCGCAAGCTGCAGACCCGCTTCAATATGCTCAACTCCTGGAAGGCCGGCGCGATGACCTTTGCCGCCAACTACATCGGCGGCATCAAAGTCAACCGCGACTACAAGGGCGACGAAGGCGACCGCAAACCGTTCGAAGTCGTGCCCGCGAAGGATCAGCGCGAAGCGATGAAGTTCATTACGGAGAACGTCTTCAGTAAGGACAGCTACAAGGTCCCGAACCAGCTCTTCAACTACCTCGCTCCGAACCGCTGGCGGCATTGGGGCATGAGCGTTCCGAGCCGTTACGATTCCGACGTTCACGCGACGATTCTCGGCTGGCAGCGCAGCGTCCTCAACGAGCTGACGTCGACGATTAAGCTCAGCCACATGGCCGACGCGGAACTCCGCGTTCCGGAAGGAGAAGACGTCTTCACGAGCGCCGAAATGTTCACGACGCTCTCCGACGCGATCTTCCAGGAAGTCTTTGACGCCGCGAAAGAGCTCGACGAAAAGAAGGACGGAAAAGTCGCCGTTTCGATCAGCACGCAGCGCCGCAACTTGCAGCGCGCGTACGTCGACGACCTCTTCTTTGAGATCGGGAACGAATTCAGCTCCGCGGGTCTCGCGGACGTCGCCGCGTTCTCGCGTTCGGAACTTCGCCGTATCCAGAAAGCGATTAAGAAGGTTCTCGAATCCTCCGATTCCGTTTCCTTCACGAACGCCAACGGCCGCGGGGTCGACGCGTACGGCCGCTCGCATCTGGAAACGCTCGACGAAGCGATTACCCGCGCGCTCACCGCGGTTCAGACGGTCGGCGGTTCCGGCGGCTCCGGCGGCGGAATCTCGATTCTGCTCGGCCAGCCCGAATCGGAAGAGAGCAAATGACGCGAAGAATTCGCTCTTAGTCTGACTTAAACGCGAGGCGTCCTGTTTCGGCAGGGCGCCTTTTTTACGCCGAAAAAAAAGACGCCTCCGGAGATTTTCCAGTCTCAGGAGGCGCCTTTATCTTTTGGAAACGCACGCTGTTACGCGCGTTCTTTTGCGAGTTTGCTAATCTCTTTGAATTGCGGGGAGCCGGCCGCGCGCATGATTTCAAAGAGGACCGATTCGGCCGTCGTCGGTATGACGCCCGCCTGTGTCATGCGCTTAACGGCGACGTCGCAGTCGAACGGATCGCGCGACGACAGGCAGTCGCACACAAGGTAGACGCGCTTGCCGAGTTCGAGCAGATCGAGCGCCGTTTGCTGCACGCAGATATGCCCCTCGATTCCCGCGAGCAGAACGTTTGGCCGCGAATCGGCGACGAACCGATCGCGGACCGCGTTCGCGTCGAGACAGCTGAACGACGTTTTGTCAAAGACTTCCGCGTAGGGCGCGGCGGCGCGGATTTCCTCGAGCGTGTCGCCGAGTCCTTTCGGATACTGGCGCGTGTGCACGATCGGAATCCGATAGACCGCCAGTCCGGCGAGCAGAAATTTCGAACGTTCGACCAGCCTCGGTATTTCCGCCATCGCCGGAACGAGTTTCTCCTGCAAATCGACGGCAAGCGCGAGCGTATTGTTCCAATCTAATCTCATGAGGCGCCTCTTGCCGCGTTCACTTGACAATGCCGGTGGCGTCTTCGATTCTGGGCGCGCGCGTGAGGAGCGATTTTTCTTTCGGAGCCGTCGACGTTTCGCCGCGTTCGTAGGCGAGATAGGCGAGCCACGCTTCGCCGTCGAGCCCGTAACGTTTGCCCGTGATTTTGCCGAGCGCGTCGCACGACGCCGTTTCCAGCGCGCCGTCGTCGAGCTTCTCGCCCGTGAGCCCGTACTCGAGCGCGGGGAACAGTTCGGACGAATCTTCCGGCTTGAAATGCGCGAGCGCGTGCAGAATTTCAACGCGCACGTCCTTTCGGCGCGAATTGTCCGCTTCCGAGCCCGCCTCCATGGAGTAGGGGAGCTCGCGATAGCGGCCCGAAAGGAGCGAGACCGCAAGTTCGCGTTCGCGTTTATTGTCCTTGGCGGCGTCCCCTTCCGTGCAGTAGAGCGCGAGCGCGCGGCACGCCGACAGATTCAAGTTCATATCGTCGTCTTCGAGCCCTTCGTGGAAGATCTTTTCCGCCGCCGGGTTGGAATAGTTCGTCGAGATGCGCCCGATCGCTTCGAGGGCGGCGCGCCGCATGTGCGGACTGCGCGACGTTTCATATTCTTTCGAGAGCTGGACGAGCAGAATATTCTTTTCTTCGACGGGCGCTTTTTTCCCTTTCTCCCCCTTTTCGACAATCTGGTTCAGGCGTTCGTGCGGATTCGTAAAGCCGGGCAGTTTGTCGCTGCGCCAGCCCGCGCCGGGGAGGTAAATGAGAACGGGATTGTCCGTATAAAAGACGGGAGACGTGCAGCCCGGTAAGAAGCAGGTCAGGGCCAATCCGGCGAATATTGCGCGCGCGGCCGACCCGAGGAAGAGCCGACGCAAAACGTCACATTTCGAATTGGATGCAGTACGATTCATAACGCCGTCCGACAAATCTGTTGACAAGCGTCCCGCGCCGCGCCGTCACACGGCCGCGCGATCACGCGAACAAAAATATTCCCGGAGATACTAACTTTTTTTCCAGAGAGCGACAAGAGAAGTTTGGTAAAATTTAACGGCCGCGGGTTTGTCGGGGCAGAGGACCGTCGGGGACAAAAAAAGACCGCCTCTCGTTTGAGGGGCGGTCTCGATACGCGTCTTTCGGCCGGAGCGCAGATTTAACGCGCCGCGGTCCGATTCGCGGAATCAGCGTTGGGCCATTTTCGAAGCGCGGAAAGCGCGGCGTTCGGCGCGAAGGCGAGCCCGGCGTTTCGTTTCGCTCGGCTTCTCATAGGTTTCACGACGGCGCATTTCCTTTTTGATACCGCTGCGTTCGACGAGTTTGCGGAAACGGCGAACGGCGTCTTGAATCGACTCTTTATCACGCAGAGTAAGTTTGACCACGACTGATCCTCCAAAAAAACGTTTAAAATCAGCGGAACGAAACGACGAATCAAGCGCCGAGATCGCGTCGCGACGCGCCGACGGCTGCCCGCCCTGCGCTTAACGCGCTTTGACCCTGTTCTGTTCGGCCGATCTTTCTTTATATTGCGGTTTCCCACGCGGAACCCGCGGTAAATCTGTTGACGCGATTCGCGGCGCCGCTCCGGCGCCCCCGAATCAAGTGAAACGTTATTTTATAACCGAATCCGCTTCCGTCTAGGGGCGCCGCGTTATTTTTTGCCAATTTTGCCGCCCTAGGGGCGCACGTCGAACTCCGCCTGCCCGATGTGCTCCGCCTCGAGCCGGAGGAGGAGCCAGAAGGTATAGGCGTCGACGAATTCGACTCTGCTTCCGCGCGCTTCGTCTTTTTTAACGCGCTCGAACATATCTTTGAGCTGGCTCGGCGACCACAGGATCGTTCTGTAGACGTTGAACTGCGGGCCGCGGTCGAGCCGCACGTCGCCGAGAATAATCCCCGCGCCGTGTTCCGGGTTCGCGAGATCAAAATTCATGGCGCGATAGGGCGTCTTGCCCCCGTTCGGATTCGGCACGACGCCCATCTTGCCCCCCTGATGCGTCGTTATGCCGTCGGGCGCGTACGCCGCGAGCCGTTCGAGAACGGCGCGGTCGGACGGGCGCGCGTCCCCGTCGATAACGAATCCGATTCCGGACAGGTCCCAGCGCCGGAAATACTTTTTGCAGTGTTCGACCCAGACGTCGAGCCCGTCCGGAAGACCGGAGAATCGGCGCGGTTCCGTAAAGGCCGTCGGATTGACGTAGCCGGCCCCGGAATCGCCCGAAACGAAGAAGTCGTTCGGCGTCTTTGCGCGCCGGAAGTAGTCGAAGCCGGGCGCGAATCGGTCGGCCAGATTCGGATTGAACGCCCAGCTTATGGGAATCTCGCCGCGCGCGGCGTCGTGCCAGAACGCCGGCATGGACTGATAGACCCACGCGGCGGAATCGTAGTCGCCCGAATAGATCGCGACGAACGTTTTGTCGGCGACCGAGCCGTCCTTATTGAGAAACCCTTTCGCCTTCATGTCGGCGACGGTCGGCTTCTTCTGCGGATAGCGTTTCTCGAGCGGAAAATGCTGAAAGAAGGACGCGTTGGCCATAGCTCCGCACCCGAGCGCGTCCGCGTCGAGATACGCGTTGTAATTCGAGAGGATTTCCGCGTGCCGCCATTCGGTGGGAACGCCCGGATGCGAACCGCCGGCGTTTCCGTGGTCGGTGTATTTCGTATCCCACGGGGTAAATCCCGAGACGCGGATGATTTTCCGGCCCTTCGTCGCGTCGTATGCGGCGCGCATGACGGCGTTGAAGGCGCGGAAATCCGTACCGAGCGCCTGATTCGGATCGTCGTTGGGCGTTTCGTCGTCCCACGGGGAGAGATCGAAGAAGAACCCTTTTCTCGAGACGGCGAAATCGCGGTTCGTGAGGCAGTGATTCTGCGTGGCGCCGATCGGACGCCCGATCCAGTACGCGTCGATATAGTACGCGCCTTCGCACGGATTCGACTTGCCCGTCTTGAGGTACTTTTCGATCATCCAGTAGTACGGATCCGCTTTTATCGAGCCGGTCGACTCGAGATCCGTGCCGGGGATCTTGCCTTTGCCGACGAACATGGGCGAGCCGTCTTCGTTGATAAGTCTCTTGACGACGGGCAGTTTCGGTCCGCCGGCGACAATGCGGCCGCAGAGCGAATTTTCGTCGGGATCGTAGCGAACGGGGAGCAGATTCTCCGCGCCCGCGACCGTGAGCGCCACGTTGACCGTCGCGGGCACGCGTTCGTCGTAGAGAACGACGCCGCGATAGGAATCGGAAAAGACGCCGAGCAGCTCTTCGAGCGACTGAACGCCGCGCCGCTCCCGATCCTGCAGCCAGCCTTTGCGGGGCGGATCGCACGGGAGCTCTTGGGAGAACAGGTCGAGCCAGAATTGATCGGTATTATGCCCAAATCCATGCACGAACAGGACGTACAGCCGCGCGGAATCGCGGTTCGCGAGCCCCTGCAGCGCGGAAACGAGGAGCGTTTCGTCCCAGACGCGGCGCGTCTCCGCGGGATTGGCGCGGTCGAACTCGCGCAAACTTGACATGTCGTAGACGTAAAACGGTTCGGGCTCTTCCGCGCGAAGAGGGAAAACGAACGCGAGAACGGCCAGCAGCGCGGCGAATAACGGGAATTGCGGTTTCATAGCGGTTGCGGGTAGGTCAAGAGACAGAAAACGCGCCGGAACGCGCCGGCGCGAAAAAACGGCGGCGGAACGCGGAACGCGCGCGCGGCGAACGTTCCGCGTTTGACCGCGACAGAAGAGCTAACCTGAGCGCTTACTTGTCTTTCGGGAGGTCGTAAGGCCCGAGCCCGACTTCGTAAGGCGCGTAGTTGACGGGGAATCCGCCTTCCGGCTCTTTGCAGAGCTCTTCCCGAATCGCTTCGTACATGCCGAAGCCGAACTCGTTGTTCGGCTCGATATACGAGCCTTCGCCCCACTCGTTGAGCGGTCCGAGCACGACGCGCTTATTGCCGGTCTCTTTTGCGTATTCCTTGTAATCTTTGAGGATACGCCGGAACGCCTCGACCGAACGGTCGTAGACGACGGTACTGCGGAATCCGTGCCACGGCCGCGAGTCCCAGCCGGTCGAGATATTCGGAATCGTTGGAAGAATACCCGTCTTCGCGCGTTCGTCCCAGTTCGGCTTCTGCGCGGCGGCGACTTCGTCGAACGAGTAAAGCTGCGGATTTTTGACGCCTTTTCCGCCGTACATGAAGTGATAGATCGTCGTGGCGTCGAATCCTTGGTCGGCGTACTTCTGAACCGTAGCGGGATCGACCGCGTGTTCCGGCCATTTCATCGCGATAAAGTACACGCCCGGATAGCCGGCCTCGACGCACATATCGCGCACGATTTTAATCGCGCGCTTGCACCCTTCGCCCGGTTTGAGGTCGAGCCCTTCCTGCTTCGCTTCTTCAATCATGTCGTGATCGACGATCGAGGCGTCCCACATGACGACGACAGGCTTGCCGTCGATCGTGTAGTATTCCGGCGTATTGAAGTAATGATCGAGCCAGTATTGAGTTACGTTTTTCCAGTCTTCGGTCGAATGGGTGCCGTATCCGGTATGGTTGGCCCACATCATCGCCCATTTTAAATTCGAGCGGTATTTCGCCTGCTGGAACGCGCGAACCCAATGGTCGAGATGAATTTGCCCTTTCTTCCAGTACCAGTCGACAAGGAAGAACTGAATGCCGTTTTCCGCGGCCCATTTAATCTGCCAGTCGACGACTTCCGGATTCGCTTCGTCGTAGTAGCCCAAGAGCGGCTTGCGAATCGGAGCGGCGTCGTCGATTTTGTCCCATCCGGACCGTTTCGACCAGCCGGGGAAATAGTAGGCGCCGATTTCATACTCGCTTTCGAGCTTCTTCGGGGGCGCGACGTAGTCCATTTTCGGAACGTCGATAGCGGGCAGAACGTTCAGTTTCGGCTTAAAGACGTAGGTCGACGTCTGCTTTTGGCCGTCGATTTCCGACCTCGCCGAGAGCGTCAGTTCCGTTTCAAATTTGCCGGATTCTTCCGTAACGTAATGCGCGACGATTCGGCACGCTTCGCCGGGCGCGAGCTTGAAGAAGCCCGGAAAGACGGCTTTGCCGTCCGGACCCGTCTGAATTCCGTGCAGGTCCGCGTCCGCAAGGTCGCCCGACGCGCCGCTCGACGCGAGCCGGTCGCCCGTCGGATTAAATCCGAGCAGCGGGTCGACCGCGATCTTCTGCGCCGTAACGAGTTCGAGCTTGGGGCCGTTCGTCGGAGCGACGATTTGGAGCCGTTTAAGTTCGGCGCCGCCGCTGTTGCGCGCGATCATTTCGTACTGGACGGCCGCTTTGCCCTGTTGGAGCCGCGCCAGCTCCGGCTGCGCGCCGTTCCCCTGCGTTTCGAGGGCGCCGAATCCGAGCGGCTCCTTGGAGAACGCGACGCGCTTAACGTCGAATTCGCGCGGGGTCGTGAGTTCCCATCGGAACATTTTGGCGCCAAATTCTTTATAAGCGGACAGATCGACGTTTTTCGCCAGCCGTTTAGAATCGGGAGCGCCGACGTTAAAGAGCGGGACCTCAAAGGAGACGACGCCCGAGCCGACGCCGGTCAGGAACCGTAAATTGGCGCGCGGGAACGGGCCGGCCGGGTCCTGGCCGTTGTTCTCGTATTCAAGATAGAGATTTGTACCGACGGCGGCGGGGTCCATAACGCCCAGACCGCTGCGCCAGCCGTTCGTATCGACGCTCGAATCGCAGCGGAGCGCGTCGAGTTCTTCGCCGGACCAGTCGGTTTGAGTCATCGCCTGAGTCTGATCGACGTTGATATCGAGGATGCGGATATAGTCGATCTCGACGCTTGCCCCGTTTTTGATTTCCTCTTCGGTGGGACGGCCCAGATCGACGCGAATCTTAATGATCTGCGGTTCCGAGAGCCAGGCGGGCAGAATCTGATACGTGCGCCACTTGCCGTCGTGGACAATATCCCAATTTGCCGTCTTTTCCTGCGAGAAGCCGTTGTATTTGCCTTCGTTAGAAGAGGCGTAGAAGATTTCGCCGATATAGAATCCGGTCGACTTCATACGGATTTCAATATATTGGCCCGGCCGCGGTTTGAACTCGAACTGGGGACTCACGACGAACGGGTCCCAGCCGGTGTACTTGGCGCACAGCGCGCCGTCTTTGCAAATCGGTTTCGTGAGGCTTGCCGGCGACCACGCGTCGACCTCCTGCTGTGTGTTAAAATCCCAGCTGTAAAGCGTTTGAGGCTCGGACGCGCGGCCGGACGCGCAGCAGAGCGCAAGCGCGCAGACCGCGAGGACGCGCGCCGCCAGGCGGGTAACGGAACAAGTCATATCTTCTGCCTTTCATTTCGGGTAAACGTGGGAATCGCGGAACGGCGACTCGGAAAGGAACGCGCGCTCATTATACCGAGAGGGACGCCCCGTTTCAAGAATCGCACGAAAAGGACGTCCGCGTTCGCCGCGCGAATTTGACCTTTCCTGTCGGCGCCGGTATAATAGCGCGCGTCGGCGGCCGCCGCGTGCGGAGCGGCTCGGCGTTTTTCCGTTCTTCCATTTGAACAAGGGGGTTATGATGAAGTTATGGCGCGTTTTATCCGCGTTCGCGGCCTTTGCGGCCGCGGCCGTTTCGTCTTACGCGGCCGAGCCGGCCGACTGGCTGCTCGATCCGTCGCCTTACGTCGCTTCGGTCGACTTTAACGAGACGTCGCGCGAACTCACGCTGACGAACGGGCTTGTCGCGCGCCGCGTTCTTCTCGCGCCGAACGCGGCGACCGTGTCGCTTCGCAATCTTGCGACGGGCGAAGAATTCGTTCGCGCGCTCGCGCCGGAAGCGCGCGTAACGCTCGACGGAAAAGAGTATCCGGTCGGCGGTCTGACCGGCGCGCCGGTTGCGAACTACTGGCGGGAAGAGTGGGCGGCGGACGCGCAGGCGATTCCCGACGCCTACCGGTACGAGCGGTACGAAGTCGGAGAAATCGAAGAGCGGTTCCCCTATAAGAAGCGGCCCGAATGGCTCTCGCGCGATCTCGCGTGGCCGCCGAAAGGCAAGCGCGTCAGTCTCTTCTTTGCGCCGCCGCAAACAGAAGACGGCAAGCCGCTGCCCGCGGTCGAAGTGCGTTACGAGATCTACGACGGCGCGCCGCTTCTCTCGAAACAGCTGCGTCTGCACGGAGACGGCATGCCCGACGGCGCGGAAACGACGCTCGACACGTTCGTTAACGAGGAGCTCAAGCTCGTCGAGAATTACTCGAACGTGGAACAGGCCGTTTCCGAAATTCCGTACAACATAGGCGTTTTGAGCGACTACGTTTACGGCGGTATGGATTTCTCCAATTTGGAAAAGAACGTCGCGTTCCAACTGCAAGTCGATCCGGACTATCCGACGCAGGTCAATTACCAGCGCAAGACGCTCTGTCTGCTCGTCTGTTCCCCGGAACTTGGTCCCTCTCAAATTATTAAGAAGGGCGCCGATTTTGAGTCGAATATGATCTTCGAGTTCCTGTTCGACGGTTCCGACCGGGAGCGGCGCGGCCTGACCCGGCGCCGCGTTATGCGCGTTCTCGCGCCGTGGACCGCGGAGAATCCGCTCATGTTTCATAAACTTGGCTCGAAGCCGGAAGACGTTCGAGCGGCGATCGAGCAGTGCCGGGAGACCGGATTTGAAACGCTCATTATGAGCTTCGGGTCCGGTTTTAATTTAGAGAGCGCCGATCCGAACTACCGCGAGACCTACCGCAAGCTCAGTTTGGAAGCGAAAGAGGCGGGCGTCGCGCTCGGCGGGTATTCGCTCACCGCGTCGCGCGGGGCCGGCGATCCGAAAGACAACGTCGTCAATCCGAAGCCGAGATATGGCGTCTGCCCGTGTCTGCAGTCCGTTTGGGGCCAGAACTATCTCAATACGCTCAAAGAATTTATGGGATACGCCGAATTTGGAATCTTTGAGAACGACGGGCCGTATCCGGGCGACTTCTGCGAGAGTACGGACCATCCGGGCCATCGCGGGAAAGAGGATTCAGTCTGGACGCAGCGGCGCGCGCAGGCCGATCTGTACCGCTGGTGCCGCGCTCACGGCGTTTACGTCAATCAGCCGGACAGCTACTTCCTTGACGGCGGAAATAAAACCGGCATGGGCTATCGCGAGACGAACTGGTCTCTGCCGCGCGCGGAGCAGGTCGTTATCGAGCGCCAGAACATATACGACGGCACGTGGGATAAGTCCGCGTCCCTCGGCTGGATGTTCGTTCCGCTGAGCCAATATCACGGGGGCGGGGCGGCCGCGACGATCGAGCCGCTCAAAGATCATCTGGATCATTACGACGCGCGTTTCGCCGATCTTATTGGCGCGGGCGTTCAGGCGTGCTGGCGCGGACCGAGACTTTACGACAGCGAGGAAACGAAAGCGGTCGTTAAGAAGTGGGTCGATTTCTATAAAGCGAACCGCCGCGCGCTTGATTCCGATATAATCCATCTTCGGCGCGCGACCGGGCGCGACTGGGACGGATGGCTGCACGTCGATCCGGATCCGAACGCAACGACCCGCGGGTTGGCCTTTTTCTACAATCCGAAGACGGAGCCGATTACGCGAAAGATTCGCGTTCCGCTTTATTATACCGGCCTGACGGCGAAAGCGCGCGTCCGTCTGGGCGACGCCGACTTAAAATTAGGCGAACCCTTTGAAATCCCCATCGACGCTATGGGGAACGCCGAAATTGAAATTACAATTCCGGCGGAGAAGTACGCGTGGGCCGTTTTTGAAGCGGCGGAATAGCGCGGCACGGCAGCCCGCCGCCGTGCCCGGCGGGCTGCGGAACAGAAGAACTTCGGGCGTGGAGGCGCGTTTTGTCGTTGGACAGTTATTCCACGCTTTGGAAACTCGGTAATAGAAATACATAAATGCGAGCCTTCGCGGCGTAAAACAGATTTTTCAAAAATTTTCAAAAAAAATTTTTGAAAAATCTTGACGCCGCAAAAATCCGCAGATATACTCTCAGTTAGTAGAGGTGGAGAAGCGTCTCTTTTCTTAACCGTTTAAGGCAGGGGCCGTCTCCAATATGCAGTCCTTGCATAGGACGAAAACTATTTGCTGACAAAAGGGTTGCCGCGCAAAGAAGCCCGGTAAGGGGCGCGCGTCTCGATTTGAAGCTCTTGAGGAACGCTCCCTTTTGTCGGCGGTCGGAGTCGCGGCGCTGGATTCTCAGGCGTTTGAAGGTTCCGGGGCCGAGACGGGCGTCTGGCGCGTGGAGCGGACCGGCTCGACCGAATTGCCCGCCGCCGTTCCGTTTAAACTTACCGGGTCCGCCGTCTGGGGCGCCGACTATCAACTCTACGATCTTTCTTCATCTTCTTATCTTACGCTGACGCAAACGTACAACGCCGGTCTCGGCGAATATGAATACTGGGGCTCCGCGTCGTTTCCGGCCGGAACAGGCGCGCTCGACTTGGAAGTCCGCGCGACCGCCGATCAACTTCAGGAGCCGACGGAAACCGCCGTTCTAACGCTGGTTCCGCCCGCCGAACTCGAGCTTATCGGAGCCGGTTCCGCGTCTATTAACATAATCGACGCCAACTCATGGCTCGTCCAAATCGCGGCGACCGATTCCGCGGCGTCCGAATCGCCGTCGTCCGCGCCCGACTGCGCGTCGTTTACCGTAACGCGCGCGGGAACGCTCGCGGCTTCGTCGCCGCTCACGGTCAAATTCGAACTTTCGGGCTCTGCGGATCCCAGTTCCGACTATACGCTCGTCGACGCGAATAATCTCACCGTCGCGCTCAGCCGCGCGGACGCCGATTCGCCATGGTTCGGCTATCTCTCGATTCCTGCCGGTCAGACGTCGGCGTCGTTCCAGCTCCGTCCGGTCAACGACTCGATTCGGGAAGAATCGGAATCGGCGGTAATTCAACTCGTTCCCGGACTCGACTTCTATAACGTGGGCGCCAATTCCGCGGCGTCGGCGACGGTCGCCGACAACGACGCGTGGACGGTCAACGTAACGTCGCCCGATCCTGTCGGCGCGGAGACGAATTCCGGCGAGACGCCCGACCCAATTGTCTTTCGCCTCTCGCGAACGGGCGAGACGGACCTAACGCACGCGTCGACCGTCTGGTTCGCGTTCTCGGGGACCGCCGATCCGGCGCTCGACGTCTCTGCGCCGAGCGGAGCGGCGTACGATTCCCAGCGCGGACTCTGGTCGGCGTCGATCCCGGCGAACGCCGCCTATCTCGACCTCGCCTTTTCCGTCGTAAACGACGCGTCGCCCGAGCCGACCGAGACCCTAACGCTCTATCTCGTCGACAGGCCGTCGGACGTGAGCGCGTCTTATTCCGCATACGCGATCGGGTCCGACGCGTACGCGACCGCGCAGATTCTCGATTCCGATTCCTGGACGGTCGAAGTCGCGGCCAGTTCCCCGAACGGCGCGGAGCGGCTCGCGGGCGAACCGTCGGCGCCCATAACGTTTACCGTAACGCGAACGGGAACGGCAAATCCCGCGAGCGCGACGACCGTCTACTGCGAGCTGTCCGGAACGGCGCGGCCCGGTTACGATTACGTTCTGCCCGGCGGCTTTATCGGCTCCTACGGCTCCGTAACGATTCCGGCGGGCCAGACGTCGGCGTCGCTGACGCTCGACGTTCTCGACGACCGACTTATCGAAGGCTCGGAGACGGTCGTACTTCGCGCGCTCGACTATCTCCCGGCGCCGTATCTCGCGGCCGGGCCGGTCGTTCAGTACGCGCTCGGCGCGGCTTCGAGCGCAACTGCGGCGATCGCGGACAACGAGCTCGCCGTAACCGTCGCGATTTCGGCGCCCGATCCGCTCGCGCAGGAGCCTTCCGGCGGTTCCGGCGCCGTTTTGGGAACCTTTCGCGTCACGCGCGCGTGCGACGACGTAAGCGCCGCGCTTACGGTAACGTACGCGCTCTCGGGAACCGCGGAAAACGGAACCGATTACGCGGCGCTTACCGGCGTCGCGACGATTCCTGCGGGCGCAAGTTACGTCGACGTCTCCGTAACGCCGCTCGGCGACGCGCTTTCCGAGCCGCTTGAAACGGTCGTCGCGACGCTCGTCTCCGATCCTGCCGCGCCGACGCCCTATCTCGTCGGCGCGAGTTCGACGGCGGCGTG
>CADACS010000055.1:41428-48526 GCA_902786505.1 uncultured Planctomycetota bacterium
CTCGACGCGGCCGGCTGGACGGTCGAGTGGGATCTCGACGGCGATTCCGTCTTTGGCGAGACGGGCTCGGGCGCAAAACGTGGCGCCGAAACCGGGCCGACGGCGTCGTACGACGCGTCGGCGCTTACCGCGAGCGCGACCCTTTCGGAGAACATTAAGCCGATCGCCGTTCGCGTTTCGACCGCCGGGCTCGTCCGGACGTTTCAGACGTCGGTCGAACTCCGGAACGTCGCGCCGATCGCTTCTGTTTCCATGCCGACGTCGACGACCGTAAATAAGAGTATCCGAATAAGCGGAACGGTCTCCGACCCCGGCGCCGATTCCTTTACGGGAACGATCCTTTTCGGAGACGAAACGTCGCCCGTTACGCCGACGGCGCTCGGTATTCCGTACCGAGCGTACGCGACGTCGCATCGCTACTCCTCGCAAGGTTGGTACGACGTTACCGTTACGGTCGACGACGGCAAAGATTCGACCGCGACGACGCGCCGTATAAAAGTCGGCTCTCCGACCGCAGTCGCGATCTACGAGCCGGCGGCCGGAACGCCCGTCGTATCCGGCGGTTCCGCGCTTGTACTGACGTCGACCCGGCTCGACGGGAACGGAACCCCGCTCGATCCGGAATTCAACGAACCGATCTACCGCCGATTCCAGATCGTCAATCATGGGAACGAGACGCTGACGTTCGACGTGGCACAGATCGCGCTTCCGGCGAACGTAACGCTCATGAGTTCTTTTCCCAGTTCGCTCGAACAGGACGAATCGGCGTATTTTACGCTCAAGTGGACGGCGAAAGCGCCGCTCAACGGCTCGGTAACAATTCCGACGAGCGATCCGACGCTCCCGTTATTCTCTATTCCGCTTACCGGCTCCGTTCAGACGTACGTTCCGCCCGACGTTGAGTT
Source organism: uncultured Planctomycetota bacterium (assembly GCA_902786505.1). Taxonomy (GTDB): domain Bacteria; phylum Planctomycetota; class Planctomycetia; order Pirellulales; family Thermoguttaceae; genus RUG369. The sequence continues at coordinate 42,334 of CADACS010000055.1, forward strand.
CTATCTCGACGGGTCCGCGTCGGCGCTCGTTTCCGGCTCTTCGACCGTAACTTTAAAATCGTTTGAGCGCGACTCGTACGGCGCTTTAACCGACGCGAAGTTTAACGAGTCGGTCTATCGCCGGTTCCGCGTCGTGAATCGGAGTTCCGATACGGTAACGTTCGGCGCCGATTCCCTCGCGCTTCCGAACAACGTCTCGGTCGTCGGGGACTTCCCGAGCGTGCTCGCGCCCGACGAAGAGCAAATCGTCACGCTCGAATGGATCGCGCGGTCCGCGCTCGGCGGCACGGTCTCGCTGACAGCGGAAAACGGCCCGGCGCCGCTCTTTAGCTTTACGCTTGCCGGCGCGGTCCAGAGTTACGCCGCGCCGACCGTGTCGGCGTTCGGTCTGCTCTACGATTCCGGGGCCGATTCGACCGACGGAATCACGTACAATCCGATCCTTTCGGGCGCTGTCGCCGGCGACTTCGCGCGCGGCCAAGTCGAAGTTGAATTCGATCTCGACTCCGACGGCGCGTCCGACGGCTCGGCCGTCTGCTACGCGCCGGGCGCGTTCCAATTCGATCCGCGAACGTCCGACGCATGGACGACCGTTCCGACGTCGCAGGGCGCGCCGGTCTCCGTCCGCTATCGCGCCGTTCATTACGACGATCTGGGCGCCGTTCTCTCGACGGGCGCGTGGACGCAGTTCGGCTATACGGTCACGCCGGCGCCGCAGTCGAACGTTACGGTCTCAAATCTGAGCGCAAGCTCTCATTTTGCGGGCGGCTGGTCGCTTCCGAACGGAGTCGCGCTTTCGGGCTCGGTCTCCGACGCGTCCGCAACCGCCGTCGAAATTGAAGTTGGAACCGAGACGGCGGTCGCGCCGATCTCGGAGACGAACTTTACCGTCGCGCTTCCGTTCGCGTTCGCGTACGGAATCCCGGCGACGGTCCGCGTGCGCGCGATCGCGTACGACTCAGCGAGCCAAATGGAGCTGCGCGGCGCATGGACGGCGTACCAGACGACGCCGGCGCTCCCGTCGGTTGTAACGCAGGGCGAGAACGCGCTCGCGTTCGGCGCGACCGAATCGGGCGTCGGGCTCAGCGGCAAACTGACCGGCCTTGGCGCCGAATTCTGCGAAGTAGAGATTTCGCAAATTACCGTAGAGTCGGGCGTAACGACGACGACCGTACTCGGAAGCGCGTGGACCGACGGCGAGGGCGCGTTCTTCTTCGCTCCGACCGGGCTTAGCGCGGCGTCGGGCGTACTTTCGGCGAGCGCGGTCTGGCGCGAGGGCGGCGCGGTCGCCGCGCGCGGCTCTGCCGCGACGGTAAGCTACGCGTATACGCCGTCCGCGTCGGCCTCGAATCTTACCGCGTCGCTTCCCGATTCCGCAACGCCGACGTTTGCCGTCTCGGCGGATTTTGCGCCGGACGCGGACCCCGCGTTCGAATATCGCTGGAAGTTCGCCGACGCGAGCGAATGGTCGGCGCCGAAACAGATTTTCGCCTATATCGACGAAGAGGGGAGCGAATCGGCGTCCGCTTCCGGAACGTTTACCGTCTCCGCGCTCCGGTCGGAGACGTCGGACGCCGACGTCGACGTTCAGGTCCGCGCGTCCGTCTACGACCGTATTCTCGGCGGTTACGCGCCCGCGAGCGACTGGACTTCGTTTGCGTTTACTTATACCCCGGTCCCGTTCGCCGCGGCGTCGATTTCGACGCTGACGGTCTCCGACGCGCGCATACCGACCCTTTCTGGCTCCGTCTCCTATTCGGGCGATCCTTCCGGAATCGCCGTTAAATTCTATTCTGGCAACGTCTACTTAGGAACCGCGTCGGCCGATTCCAACGGCGCGTTTACCTTCCGGCCGACGAATCTCACGCCGGGCGCCGTCGACATTACGGCGTACGCGTCGCAATGGAATCCGCGAACGCGAACGTACGCGTCCGGGCCCGCGTCGAGCGTCTCGTTTACGTACGCGCCGGGTCCCGCGCCCGTTACGGCGCCGCAGCTTGCCGTTCTCCGACTCTGGGACGACACGGGCGCCGACGGCGACGGCGTAACGGCGAACGCGGCCGTTTACGGCAAGATCGACGCGAACGACGGCGAGTCGACGGCGCGGCTGCTCGTCGAATACGACGTCGACGGGGACGGGGCCGCCGACGGCTGGCTCCGGTCCGACGCGTCGGGCGAGTTCCTCTTTACGCCGACGCTTACGCCGGGCGCATGCGCGGTTTCCGTACGCGCGGCGCGCTGGAACGACGCGCTCGGAACCGAGGTCTGCGGCGCGTGGCAGAGCGTCGCGTTTACGTATCAGGCCCCGTCGGTTCCGTCCGCGCCGACCGTCCGTTCGCTCGCGCCCGACGCGTACGTTTTCGACGCGCAGGGCCGACAGGTTACGCGAACGCCCTGGCTCTCCGGACGCGTCAGTTCGGAGACGGGCTATGAGAACGTCCAAATCGAATATGAAGTTCAGCAGGGCGGAACGGATTCGGGCGTAATCGCGGTCGGGCCGAACGGCGCGTTCTGCCTTAATCCCGAACTTACGGCTTCTTCGACCGGCGCGCAGGCGTCCGTTCGCGTTCGCGCCGGACTCTACGATCCGATAGCCGAAACGACGGCGTGGGGCGCGTGGTCAAGTTCCTCGTTCGTCTACGAAAGCGCGTCGGAATCGGTCCTGCTCGGCTGGACGGACGCGGCGAGCGACCGCGCGGGCGCGGGCGCGAACGAGCGCAAAATATCGGGCGTTGCCGCGCCGGGGGTTGGAATCGACTCGTTCTATATCGAAATCGACGTCGACGGGGACGGAACGACGGACGGCCGCTCGATTCCGAATTCGAACGGCGAATATACCTATTATTTTACCCCGACGCGCGAGACGGTCTCGGCGCGCGCGGTCGACGTTCTGGCCGACGGCTCGACGCGTGCGTCCGAGCAGGGCTGGACGCGGCTGACGCTGTCCGGCTATACCCCGGAAACGCCCCAGCCGTCGTTAGGGCTCTATTTTATCGACTCGGTCTCCTGCGAGCCGTATCTCCAGCTCTTTAACGGCGCGTCGGCGACGGTCGCGCTCGATTACGACTACGACGGGGAGCCGGACGCGTACGCGCAGACGAACGGATACGGCCAGATTACGCACGCGGCGGTCGTCGCGGCGCTTGCCGACGCCGACGTCGAACTCAAAGACGGATTCTCGGTCGTCTCGGCGCGGCTCTCCGATCAGACGGACGCGGCGTCGACGCCTGTCCCGCTGCTCGTTGGCGTTTCCTTCTCGGACGTCGATCTGACTTTGACCGAGCTCCCGGCCGAACAGGCGCAGTTTAAATCGTTTGCAACGTCGATAACGACGCTGCTCGACTACGATCTGACGGGCGTTCCGGCCCCGAATTCAGAACCTGACCTCGAATTCGACGAGCAGACGACGGACGAGCCGCCCGCGGAACCGGAGCCGCCGACCGTCGGGTCTCAGGCCGACTGGAACGTTTTAGAGAATACGCCGATTCCTGAGATCGCGTTCCCGACGCTCGACGGCGAGAACGTCGACTTCAGTCAGGACGCGGCGCTCCTTCTGGCGCTCGACGAAATTCAGGACGCGTACGACGCGGCGGTTCGCGCCGCGGAAGACGCATGGCGCGCCGCGCAGTCGGCGCTCGAAGCGAAGTACGACCGCGCGGTCGACGAAGCGTGGAATACCTATTCGCGCGACTACGAGCGGGACGCGGCGAAATACGCCGAGAAAGAGGCGGAGCTCTGGACAGACTCCGACGCGTATAAGAAGATTAACAAAGAGTTTACCGACGCGCTCGACGCGCTTAACGACGACTATCAGTCGCAACGAACGGAGCTGAATACGGCGCGCGCGAACGCAATTCAATCGCGCCGGTCGGCGACGGGCGTGTCCGATCCGGACCGGTTCGACTGGCACGAAGTCGGATGCGGATGTCCTTCCGGGGGCCATACGGACGCATGCTGGGCGAATCAGGAGTCGTACCGGCAGGACATGCTGAGCATGTCGGCGGAATACGCGAAGAAGGAACTCTCGCAGAGCGCGGACTATCAGAAGTCGGTTCTGAGACTTCGCGCGCAATTCGCGCCAAAGTTCGCGCGCGGCGAGCTGGAGTTCGAGACGGCCAAAAACGACGCGCTCGCGGAACTCGCGCAGGCTATGTCCGATTACGGCAAGACGTACGAAGAGGCGTGCGCGGCGGCGTTCTACGCGTACTACGCGGGCGTAGAAGCGCGCCCGGCGCAAGAGCCGGCCGAGCCGGGCGGAACCGGAACACCGGCCGTTCCCGCAGAGCCTGGCCTCGCGGACGCGGACGAGGCGTACCGCAACGCGGTCGCGGAAGCGGCTCAGACGGCGGTCGAAGATTCCTGGTCGGAGATCGTCGCGGCGGTAGTCGAGTGGCAGACGGACGCGTCGACTCCGGCGGCGTGGGGCGACTATCTCGCGGCGCTCTATACGTACGCGGAGACGAACCGAAACGCGTACGCGGACGCGTACGTCGCGGAGACCGCGGCGTCGGCGGCCGCGCAGAAAGCGCGCGACGTCGCGACTGCGGCGGCCTATCGCGATTATCTTATAAGTTCGGCGTCGGCGACAAATACGGCGGAACGGAGCTCCGCGGTCAAGCTCCGGAATCTTCACGTCGCGGCGGCCGCCGTTGCCACCTCCGCCGCCGAAAATAATACGATTCTCCAGTGCATAGAACTCGCGGCGCAGACGAGCCTTATCGTCTCCGCGCAGCGCCAGCGCGCGGACGACTACATGGCGATCGCGCCGGGTATTCTTTCGGAATATTTTATCGCGCTCCGGACCGGCTCGTCCGCGTGGTATACGCACGCCGACGAGTCGTGGCTCGCCGATTCGTTCCGCCTGCTCGATTCGGAAATTGCGCTCTACGGTAAACTTCTGGAGTCGGCCGAACGGCTGGAAAAGGGCGTTCTAACGTGCGACGCGAACCGCGACGAAGCGCTCTGGGCGCTTGTCGGCAATTACCGGAAAGGGCAGGTCGACGTGGACGAGACGGAAGAGTCCGCGAAAAAGGCGGCCGTCCGCGCCTGTGAAACGGCGCTCGATTCCGCGAATAAGACGTATCTGCAGGCAGAACTGACCGCCGACGGCGTCTACGAGGAAGCGCTTAAAACGGCCGATAGCGCGCAGGAGACGTCGGAAACGACGCTCGCGCAGACGACGGCTCAAAGCCAGTACGGGTCGTACTTTACCGCGCTCGCGAGCGCGTGCGGCGCTATGGCGAACGCGACCGCTGGCGCGTATTACGGCGCGGCGGTTACAGCCGCGCAGGCGCTCGTCTCGTCTCAGAACGCCGCCGCGACGGCGCTCAAATCGGCGTTCACGGTCAAAGCGGACGGATTCGCGCAGAGTCTCGTTAATCTAACGACGGCGTACTTTACGTCGGTTATCGACGCGCTCTTCGCGACGCATGAGCCGACTCCGACGGAAACGGAAGCAAATAAAGTCACGGCGGCGAAGAAGGCGGCGATCGACGCGGAAATAGCGGGCCGTCAGCTCTGCGTCGAGGCCAGACGCGACCGCGATCTGATTATCGCGGAGACGGACGCGGACGCCGTAGAACGGCGTCTCGCGTTCACAAAGAAGTACGGCGTCTACGAATTGAACCATTACTGGTATCCGGGGAGTATCGACGTCTCTATGCCGTTCGACTACTTCGCGACGAAGAGTTTTTATCTCGACGGCTTCGCTGGCTTTAGCTCGGGCGCTTTTGAAGGCTTTAAGAAATCGGAGAACGTCTCGCTCGGAACGAACTCGGCGTATATTCTGGATAATTTATCGACGCAGCATATGGCGTCGCCGTTCCCGCCCGCGACGAACGGAGCTTGGGACGCGTTCAATCCGCTCAACGCGAATATAGCGGCGGTTCAGAAGAAAGAAGCGAATCTGCTTTACGACTTCGACGTCGCTAATTATTACGAACTGTACGTAGAAGCAGTTACAGCCGAATTCCGAAAAGAGGAAGTCGCGGCGCTCAACGTGGCGCGCATGGAGTACGCGGACGGTCTCGCGTCGGAGACGGCGCTCAAAAACGCGATTCTGACGGCGAGAGGAACGGCTCTTTCGAGCTATGTCACGGCGCTCGAAAACGCGGACTGTACGTCGAACGTTCTTACGTTCTCCAGCTCGCTCCTGAATTCGTCGTCGACGTACGGCTCGTCCATGGCGAGCGCG
>CADACS010000056.1 GCA_902786505.1 uncultured Planctomycetota bacterium
ACCGGCAAGAAGTTCCGGCTCCCGACCGAAGCCGAATGGGAATGGGCAGCGCGCGCCGGCGCGGAAACACCAATGTGGTTTGGCGATATGGACGCCGATTTCTCGAAATATGAGAATCTCGCGGACGAGCAGACGACAAAATTCGTCGTACAGGGCGTCAATCCGCAGCCGATTGCCAATCCGCCTGAGTACCGCGCCTTTATTCCGCGCGCAAAAGGCGTCGACGACGGCAATATGATCGTGACGAACGTCGGTTCCTATCTCCCGAATCCGTGGGGATTGCGCGACATGCTCGGAAACGTCGCCGAGTGGACCGCGTCCGACTATAAACCGTATCCGTATAAAGCGGACGACGGTAGGAACGCGGGCGATCTCGACGCGAAGAAAGTCGCAAAAGGCGGATCGTGGCGCGACCGACCGAAATGGGGACGCGCAGGTCTCCGGCGCGATTACGAGTCGTGGCAGCGCGTCTTTAACGTTGGATTCCGCGTCGTCTGCGAAGACGATTTCGCGAACTAGGCTCTCGCAGGCGGGGCGCCTTTCCCAAATCGGCGCCCCGCTCGATTCATCGGGAAAACGGCTTACAACGCTCCGGCGTTCGAGCCGTTTTTCTAATTAAAGTCCTTTTATTATATTCAGTTACAGTTAGGGTTACTCATAATGATCGCTTATCTGACAAGACGCGATTTCCTCCGCGCGTCAGCAATTGCGTCCGCCGCGCTCCTTTCAGGCAAATTCTCTTTCGGGCAAGACGCGGCGCCTAAGCCGCGTTGGTACAAAGGGAATCTTCATATGCACAACCAATGGTCCGACGGTCTTCCGCTTCCTGAACAGGCCGTCGCGTGGTACAAGGACCGAGGCTGGGATTTCATCTGCCCGTCGGATCACAACGGCTTTCAAAGCGCCGATTTGCACTTCACTTCGTTCGGTTCCAAACCGAAAATGACCGACGAAATGATCGCCGCGTTCGAAGGCGAAACCTCGCTCTGGAAACCGATTAAGAACCCGAACGTCGAGAATAAGCTCGAACGCGAAATCGTCGACAAGGCCATCGAAGAGCTTGGCGCCGCAGGAGTTAAGATCAAGGAAGCCGGCGGCATGACCTTTGTGCGCATGACGCCGTTCGACGAACTGGTCGAGAAATTCGTCGAGGAAGAAAAATTCCTCATGATCCCCGGCTACGAGCATACGGGCAACTGCGTCGATAAACGCGCCGTTCACATGAACTTTATCGGCGTGCGCGAAACGTTCCCGTACAATAAAAAGATCGAGGAGCCGGTCGATCAGATTCGGGAATCGTACGCTCAGGGGAAAGACCGCTTCGGCGGCGCGCCTTACCTCTTTACGGCAAACCATCCGATGTGGCGGTTCTACGACGTCAATCCGAGCGCGCTCATGGGCAATCCCGCCGTTCGAATCTTTGAACTCATTAACAACGGAATTCACAAAGACTTCAAACGCCGAAACGACCTTTGGGAACCCGAAAAATTCTGGGACGTCGTCAACGCGTGGCGCGCGTCCAACGACCAGGAGCTCCTGCTCGGCATGGGCTCCGACGACCGGCACGACTACAGCGGCGAATCGAAAGGCTGGACGAAAGTCCGCGCGGAGCGGCTTGAGCAGAACGCGCTCTTTGCCGCGATTACCGCGGGAGATATGTACGCCTCAAACGGCCTCGACTTTGAAACGCTCGAATTCGACGGCAAAACGCTGAACGTAAAGATTGACGTCAAAGAAGAAGGCCCGTATAAGATCGACTTCGTAGGAACGAAGAAAGGGTACGATCCCGCGTGCAAAGTCGTCCAGGTGGAAGAGACCGAAACGACGCCTGACCGAAAAGTGGAAATGTATTCCGACGAAATCGGCGCCGTTCTGGAGTCGGTCGACGGCGTCGAGGCGTCCTATACGCTCAAGCCCGACGACCTCTACGTCCGCGCGAAGATCTATCGAGCGGACGACGATCCCAATTTGCGCTGGAAGACGAAACCGGCGGCGTGGACGCAGCCGTACCGCGCGTAAACGCCGGGGCTTCTCCCTGCGGCAAGCCGTCTCGCTTCTCGATTACGCGAAGACAGACGGCTTGTTATCTCGTTTTCATCCCGTTATAATGAGCGAGGGCGCGGCTGGTTTCCCGTTCTTCGGAAGAACGGCGAACGGCGCGCCCGCCCGTTAAACGTCGTCGATCTTGAGGTAAAGCAATGAAAGTAAATAAATTCGGTATTATCGGCTGCGGTATGATTTCACGGTTCCACGCGCGCGCGATTAAATCGCTGGGCGCGGAGCTCGTCGCTTGCTACGACCAATTTCCCGCCGCCGCAGAGCGGCTCGCAAGCGAATTCGGGTGCAAGGCGTATCAGGATTTTAAAGAGTTCCTCGCCGATCCCGATATTCAAATTGTAACGATCGGCACGCCGAGCGGCGCGCACCTCGATCCCGCCGTAGAGTGCGCCCAGGCGGGCAAGCACGTTATCGTCGAAAAGCCGCTCGAAGTTACCGTCGCGCGATGCGACGAAATCATCGACGCGTGCAATAAGGCGGGCGTCACTCTTTCCACCGTCTTTCCAAGCCGATTCCACCAGTCGAGCAAACAGCTGAAAAAAGCGATCGAGTCAGGCAGATTCGGAAAACTCACCCTCGGCGACGCGATCGTCAAATGGTACCGCACGCAGCAGTATTACGACAGCGGCGTATGGCGCGGAACCTGGAAGCTCGACGGCGGCGGCGCGCTCATGAATCAGGCGATCCACAGCGTCGACCTGCTCGTTTGGCTCATGGGCGACGTGGCCGAAGTCGCCGCCCTTACCGGGCTGGTCGCGCACGAGAATATCGAAGTCGAGGACGTCGCAATCGCGTCCCTTCGCTTTAAGAACGGCGCGCTCGGGCTCCTCGAAGCGACGACCGCCGCCTATCCCGGATATCTCAAACGTATTGAAACGTCCGGAACGATGGGCTCCGCCGTTATTGAAGAGGAAGATATTATCAAGTGGGACTTTGCGGAATCACGCGAAGAAGACGCCGCGATTCGGGAATCGATGGCGAGCCGGCTTTCCGGAGGGGGAGGAGCCGCCGACCCGTCCGCGATCAATTTCGAAGCGCACGCGCGGCAGTTTGCCGACGTCCTCGACGCGATCGAAAACGGACGCAAGCCCGCTATTGACGGTTACGAAGGCCGAAAAAGCGTCGAAGTCATATGCGCCGTCTACGAATCCGCCAAGAAAGGCGCCGTCGTTAAGCTGTAAACCTGAACGCGCTCTCCGCGGTTAACTCTAAACGCCCGCGTTTCCTATGCTTGGGAGACGCGGGCGCGTTCGTTTTCTCTTTTGAACTAAAAGCCGTTCAATCAGAGCGACTGGCACGGCGTTTGCGGATTAGCTTTCTGACCTTTTGGCGCTTCGTTCGGCCGATCGGGCTTATCTACTAAAGTGCGCGTATTCTGAAGTCTGGGAAGGGGCGAGCGCGTTTCGTCCCCATTCTTGCGCGAAGCGAAAGACGCCGCGAACAGACGGCGCCGGTTCGAGATACGAAGTTTCGTTGTGTTTTTTGTCAAATTCGATCCGTCCGACGCGGCGCTTGATTTTGCGTCTGAAGGCGGATATTATGTACGGGCGGCGGCGAGCGCTTGTTTTTTTTTCTATCTGGTAAAATAAGATCTATCGGCGATAGAATGGGAATCAAACTCCCGAAAGAGCTGGAGGAACTTGCCGCCGCGAACACGACGGAGTCCGCTCGATAATAGACGGTGGTCTTGAATATGAGACCGCTTTACGCGTTTTTTCGACGGAACGGTTGTTGCTCTGTTTGCGCTTCGGCGGGCGAAGACACATAGGTGAACCCAATGCGAAAATCACTTTTAACAAAAATAATAAACGTCGGCTTGATTTGCTACCTTTTAGCGGGGATAGCCGCGTTTGCGACGCGACCTAATCTGGATCGCCTTTACAGGAATCTTTACACAACTTCGTCGGTCAAAGAGTATCGCGGCGAAGCGTCGAATTACGCAAACAGGGACGCCAAGCAGTTTGAAAAGCTTCTCATGGGATTTTCACAGCGTAAACGCTGCTTGACAAAACTTTTAAAAATTGGCTCTGCGGCGGAAGAATATTACGCCGCCGTCAAGGAACCGCTTCCTCCGTATATCGCCGATTCGTCCGGAACTCCTCTCCACTCCTGGCGGGTTTTGCTCCTACCGTATCTTGGCGAACAGAAGCTTTATGAACAGATCAAACTTGACGAACCTTGGGACAGCGAATGGAACCGTCAGTTTCACAAGCTCATGCCCGACTGCTACTGCTGTCCCGCGCTGTCGCCTTCTCAACGGGAGGTCGGCGCCGCCTGCTATCAGATGTTGGTTCGCAAAGAAGAAGACGGCGATAAACCGAAGCTTACAATTACCGAAACGCGCCCGAAGTTTATCGAACGGGTTCCGAGCGTGAATTGGATGGATCCCTCGAATGAAATCCCGCTAGCCGAGATTACCGACGAATATTTGCTTAACGAAAAACACAGTCTTCATATCGACGGGGGATTTTGCTTTTTAGGAAACGCAATACCTGGTATGAAGTTGCAACGCGCATGTTGGGCAAATCCAAACGAATCGGAAGATTATCTAAGACTTGTGAAACAACAACTCATAGAAGACTGGAAATTCGGGAGATCTCTTATAAAAACTAGGCCTGACGGCGAGTCTAAGTAGAAATGAGGTTCAACATGAAAAAGTACGCGTTGCTAAAAATAGCTCTGTTCGTTCTGGCTTCCGTACTCCTTGGATTTGGCGTCTTTGACCGCATGAAGATATCCAAGGTCTTATATACCGAATCCGCGTATTTGCATGATCTGAGATTTGATTCGGAAACGGACTGGATTTGGCGTTCCCGAGGAACGACGTCTCGACTTGGATTGTTCCCAGGCGCGGTCGAAGCGCAGTACTCGTTACCCCCGGCTTTCCGCCTTAGCAAGTATGCCCTTTCTGTGGCGAAAGCAGACGTAGAGCTGGCCCAGCTTGGCGCGAATTTGCACGGGCGTCTCTGTTCTCTTGATCGAATGCGCCGCATTCGTAAAGCGATGCAGAATTATGAAAAAGATCACGGCGAGCCTGTTCCCCTCTACTCGCAGGACGAACGGGGTGTTCCGCTCCATTCCTGGCGCGTTTTGCTTTTGCCATATCTTACGGAAATGAGTACAGACGCTTCGCGCGTTCCTTACGACCAGATTAGACTTGACGAACCTTGGAACAGCGAGTGGAACAGCCAGTTTCGGAACCGCGTTCCCGAGGTATATCGAGGCGGCCGCGCGAGCGGCGCCGCGACAGGTTTCTCGCTCCTTATACCTGAAGATTCGGATCATTCCTCTTGGTTAATAGAACGAAACGATTTCGTTGAATGGATGAATCCAAAAGCAGACGTCTCAGTCGACGAAATACTCGATCCCGGCTTCTTTCTCGCCAAGGCGCGTATAAACCCCGGACGTCCGCGCTTTAAACTGGAGAGATATGTTCGAAACGACACGGACGCAATGATATACGAGGAGCATGTCGAATCGCTCCGAGATATAGAAGATTTTCCAGAAGACAAAACGTTTTGGCTCACGACTCCGACGCGCGAGTACTGCGTTTCGCCGGATTGCGACGGACAAAAGATTATAGAGGCGATCTTCCAGAACCCTGTTGAATAAAGATACTGGTCCCCAATAGACGGCGCCCCTTGCGGCGCTTGATCCCAGCGGCGCCGTCTACGAATCCGCGAAGAAAGGCGCCGCCGTTACGCCGTAAGCTTTAACGCGCTTCGTCGTTCTTAAACGTCAAACGCCCGCGTCTCCTCTACTTGGGAACGCGGGCGTTTTTGTTTTACACCTGAATTAAAAGACTCCTAATACCGAAGCGTCGGGCTCGGCGTGAGCGGAATCTCTTGATTGATCGGCAGGTAGTTTGACGGCCCGGTCGAATATTGGGGGCTGGGGCTGGAGTCCAGGAGCGGATACGCGCCTGCCGAGCTTTCCAGAGCCGAATTCGGCGCGTATTGCGGCTGATACGTCGTCTGAGGATACTGCGGCTGAGCCGTAAGAGAGCGTTGCGGCACAGACGCAGGCGGCGCAGACGCGGGCGGCGCAGACGCGGGCGGCGCAGACGCGGGCGTCTGGGCGACCTCGACGGGAGCGTATGTCGCGCGCGGCTGCGAAATAAACGGCCGCTGCACGTCCAATTCGCTTGGCGCCGCGGCAAAACCGTCTTCGGGCTGAGGCGGGCGCAGAGTGGGCGAACGCCGGCGCGCGGCGGCTAAGTGCGCCGAAAGCAGGCCCTTCACTTCGAGAATTGCCGCCGGATGAATATGCGCGTCCACGTGCGTGGCGGGGACTTCGCGTTCCGTATCCGCGTCTTCGCGGTGCGAGCTCCAAAAGTCGACGACGCCGTCCGTCTTTTTCGGATTGAACGGGCGGTTTGCCAAACCGGGAAGAACGCCGACAATATTATTGAGCGCGACGTCGTCCGGCGTTTCGCATTCGTCAAGCGCTTTGAAGATCGGGCATTTGGGCGAAAGAGACTCGATACTTGTCGTCGTTTCAAGGAGTCTCGAATCGTCGATCTTTCGCGAACGGTCGGTATAAACCGAAGTAAGGACCTGAGTTACCGTTTGCGGTAAGGAAATGGCGCGATTGGCGAGCCATTCGGTAAACGAATTGGCGTAATCGCTCCCTTCAAACGGGGTCGCGATAGTTATCACGCGTTTAATTGAAGGGTCGGCTTCGAAGAAGAACCACGACGTTAAATTCTTCCGCGTCTCCGCGTCAAAATCGACTTCGTCGAAAGGCGCGGACGAAATGAGCCGCCATATCTTGTCTTCGCTCGTTTGCACCTGCATTTTGGAAATAAGCCCGCCCATACTGTGCCCGATAAGGACGATCTGATCGTGCGCGGCCGAGGCATGGTCCGGATCGAGATTCTCCCGAAGCCGCTTGAGTTCTTCTCGGAGAGTCGCCGCCGACGCCCAAAACGGCTGTCCCGTCGGATAAAAGAAGAACCAGAATTGGTACGCGCTTCGAATATCGGCCGAATTGCGCAGCGCGTTATACATTTCGAGCCAGGTAGAAGGGGACGAGCCGAGCCCGTGCGACATGATAATCGGAATCTTATTCGGATCGTACGGTTCGAGCATGTACAGGCCCTGCAGCGTGCGTTCGCGAGTCGGCGATTCGGTCGGAATGAGTTCTAAAAGCTCTTCCGGATCAAGGAGCCCGCGCGCCGCCTTTTTGGAATTAAGCTGGCTCTCTTCGGTCAAAAAGTAGTACAGAGGCGTGGTCGTGTCGGTTTCAAGAGTAATTCGCATTCCCTCAAAATCCGCCGTTTTGGCGACCAAAGGATCGTAAAGTTCGAGCGTCGCCGACGCGCTCCGTTCGTCGGACGACTCAAATTCCGCGCCGGGATTGATCGGAGGAAGAGGGCCGAGCGGCATGGCGGGATTCGGGCGGATAATCGCGGTCAGCGGAAAACACAGACCCGACGGATAGTATTCTTCTTCAGGACGTTCCAAAAGAGGATCGGACTGCCGACGCGCGACGAGCGGAACGCCAAGTCCGGAACGTCGGCAGTCAAAGGAGACCTTCGCGGGCGGGCAGTCGGCGACAAGTTTAAACGAAGCGAGTTCTTCTTTTCGCCACGAGCACGATTTGACCTTAGTAAAGACGGAAGACGGCGAGTCGGCAAATCGGTATTTGTGCAGCGAATCGCACTTAAACGGAAAAGGGCCGCCGCGGCTTTCCCGAAGCGTGAGGTACAACAGGCGCTCGCACGCGCCGTTATAAAGAGCGCAGACGTCCAAAATCTGCGCGTTAAAAACGGAGTCGTTGCGCGCGTTGAGCGCGGGGTTAAAGACGTAGTGGTACGCGTAAAGCGCCGACGACAGATAGAGCCGCGCCGCCTGACGGGGCTGGCGCAGTTCAAGCGAACGCGCCTGAAGGTACGCCGTTTCGACGTACGTATAGACAAGCTCCGGCGTCGGATTGGCGTCGATCTTGGCAAGAATAGAATCAAGCTGCGGAAGCGACGGCTTCTCCGAAAGCCCGTACGCGCGAAGCGTTTGACTCGCGCCCTGACTGTACTGTGGCCCGGAAGGGGAACCGACCGCAAACCGCCGATCCGCCGCGTTGAGACGCATCGCGCCCAAATACGTCGCGCACCCGGCGTCCGCAAGCGTTAAAAAAGCGAAAGTCAAGGCAAGCGCGGCGCAAAACAAACGCGGAGTCGAAGCGTTTTCGGCAAACACGCGCATTAACTATTTCTCTTCTGAGACAAGCAAACGTTTGAATTCGCTCAGGTAAGAAGCAATTGTTATCGGCCGGACGTCGTCCCAGCCCGCCAGCTTGTGCGAAAGAATGCCGACTTTAACCTGTTCGAACGCTTCGGCCAGATCGTCCGGAAGAGCGTCGAGTTTCGCGATCGAATCGAGCACGTCGGCGGTAGTAAAGCGTTCTTCCGTACCTTCCCAAGGCTCCGATTCGCCGGCGAATTCGCCAAGTTCGCTTCCCTGCCTGTTTTTAGATTCCTTCTTCTTTTTCGATTTCTTTTCCGCGTCGTCGCCGGAAACGTCGGCGCGACCGGGAGTAATCGCCGCGTCGGAGCCGTCGTATTCGGAATCGTTGTACGGATTGACGTCTTCGTCCTTCTCGGCGTCGACAATGTCCTCTTCGCGAGGTTTATGATTGAGCTTCGCTCCGTTCTTCTCCCAGCGCGCCACGCGCGTCTGCGCGACCGAAAGCTTTTCGACCGACGCTTTTTGCAGCCATTCGTCGGCGTCGTCCCAGTCGAGCGCCGCCTGATAATGGCTCCAGAAGAGATTCGGGAGCGGCTCTTGCGAACCGAACCGTTCGTAGACGCGGCGGAGACGGCCGACGTGCTGAGGCGTCACGTTGCCAAGCCGCTGAGAAATCGCTTCGTCGGAATAGACGCGGCGCGGAAGACCCGCTTCAATGAGTTTCGTGCGCCACGAATGAATGACCTTCCCCTTCTCCCAGTTCGTTTTACTGACGAGCAGATTCCAGAATCCGACGTATTCCGACGCGATTTCGTCGATGAGCGGTTCTTTCTCGGGCGGAATAGGCGCGTCTTCGGGATCGTCGGCGCCGTCGGACGAACCGAAACTGTCGAATTCCGAAAATCCGATCGGCTCCTCGGTTACGGCGGCAGACGACGTTTCCGTTTCGTCCCAAGGGACGGTTTCCGAGTTCGATTTCGACTTCGACATGTGAGTTTCCTTCTAAGCTTTGATTAAATTCGCGAATTGCTAAAGGGCGCGCGACGGCGCAAACCTGACGCGTCACGGTGAAGGATAGCTAATTCGGCAATTTCAATCAAGCGCTTTTGGAAACCTTTCAGCGCGCGGCGCTCAGAACCAAACGCAGTCCCAAATCTCGGCTCCGGGTCGTCGGCTCTCCCCCGCTGCGAGCGGCGGCGCGGCATAACTCCGCGCTGCTGAACCAGCTTCCGCCCCGATAAACGCGGTACGCGCCCTCGCGAGCGCCCGGCGGATCGGTTCGGTCGGAGTCGTACTCGCCGTACCAATCTTCGCACCATTCCCAGACGTTTCCATGCATATCGTAGAGATTCCAGGCGTTCGGCCGTTTCAATCCGACCTCGTGCGTCGTTCTGCCGCTGTTGTCGTAAAACCAACTGATTTCCGCAGGGGTCTTCCCTCCGTACGGGCCGTCGTACCCGGCTCTGCAGGCGCGTTCCCATTCCGCCTCCGTCGGCGACCGGAAAACCAGCCCTGCGGGCGCGCAGCCGGCGGCGTTCAATTTTTCAATAAACGCGCGCCGATCTTCCCAACTCACATTCTCAACGGGCAGGCGGTCCCCTTTGAACTGGCTCGGATTCCCGCCCGTCACGGCCCGCCAAAGATCCTGAGTTACCGGCGTCTGCTGCATCCAATAGCCCTGCGTAAGCGTAACTTCGTGCAGAAGTTCGTCGTCGTCGCGGCCGTCCTCCGTATCGGGGCTCCCCATAAGAAAGACGCCGGGCGGAACCCAGCAGAAAACGCAGTCGATTCCGGCCGCCGTAACCAACGCGCGCTCGCCCGCAAATTCGCCTTCCAGAGAGCGGGCAAACCGCGCCCTCATGCGCGCCGCCTCCTCCGCCGCTTCCCGTTCCGCCGCCTGACGCGCCGTTTTCTCCTGCGCCTCTTTGCGCGCGGCGTCTTCTTTCGCCTTGGTTAATTGCCGCTCCGTAAAATTCGCGTAGACGAACTTCACGTCCTCAAAACTCTTCGGCTGCGCGATTTCATCTTCCGGATACTGACGTATAAGCCGAGTAAGATCCTCTAACTGCGCTTTGAGAGCCGAGACCGTTTTGCCGTCCGGACGCATCCCCTCGACCGTAATAAGCCGCTCGATTTCCGCTCGAAGCTCGTCCGCGCGCGCCGCGCAGAGACGCCGCGCTTCCGAAACGTAACCGGGGTACCGTTTCGCTTCGGCCGTCGTCTCTTCTTCGCACGCTTTTACTTTAGGACTTTCTTCGTAGTAATCCTCAAGCAATTCTTCGCGCCGCGCAAGAGCCGCGTGATACGTTGCGCGAGATTTCTCGACCCGCGCCACAGCCTCCTCTAAGGAAACCGCGTCCGCGTCGAATTCGTTCGAACGTTGCCCGTTGCTGGAATCCATGATGAATTATCCTGATGCAAGATTGCGATGAGAAACCCATTCCAAACGCCTACGCGCTTCTATCTACTAATATTAAGCGCTTTTTAAAAAAATGCAAACATTCGGGCGGCTATTTCATCGCAAAAAAGTATTGAGATTACGCGCGTAATGAAAAAACACGATTAATCTAAATAAAGCGTACTCCGCGGCAGCGCTTATTTAGTAACGGCGGTTCTCGATAAAAACGGCGACGGCGCTTCGGATATAATTTTATCCATTGTTTGCAAAGCGCTCAATTTCTCAAATCTTTCTCTTACGGGAATTCGTTTCGCGGGACCGTCGGGGGCGCCCCTCAAATTGACGACGTGCCGCGCTCTAAAACTCTCCATTTTGCGCGACGCAAAAAACCGGCTAATCAGGCTTGAAACAAACGATCGCCAAAAACAATTTAATTTAATCGTTTCACCGTCCGATAAATGGGAGTGAGGCTCATTATGCGCCGTCGCCAGCAGGACGTTTCCTGCGTATTTTAACTATATTCCCCATTTATTCGAAATGAAACCGTCGAACTCTCGCAAGCATACGACCCGCCCGTGCAGTCAAGCGCTCGGGCTTGCGCTCAGTGTTGCAGCAGTCTTAACGTTTGGTAGTTTCCAAGCGCCTCCGCGCGCGGGAGAAATCCGGTTCAATTCGACAGACTCTAATTCAGCGGCCATCGAGACGCGCCCCGTCCCGCAAATTGGAGTTCAGGACGACGCGCAGCTCTTCAAAACGCTTGACGCCAGGCTCGATCATCGACATCTGAACGTTGCGGAAAAAGCGCTCGACGAACCCGCCGCGCAACAGCCTGTCCAAGAAGAGCCGGCCCCCGTCGTGAACCCGCCCGCGGAGCCGCCTGCCGAGTCTGAAACGCCCCAAATTGAATCTGCGGCCGTCGCGGAAACGCCGGCTCCAGAAGAAATCGAAGCGCCTGTTTTAGTCGCGCAGCGTCCGCGGGGAGACTCCGGCGCGCTCCAGACGTTTACCCCATACCGAACGTTCGGTTCGACCCGTCCTCTTGATTCTGACCGTTCCAGTCAAGCTCAATCGCCCCAAGTCGCTCAGGGATACAGCGGAACCTACGCGGCGAACTACGGAACCGCGGGCTCGCAGCGCGCCCCGTTCAATTCTTCCGCGTACGGCGCGATTCAGCGCGGCGCCGTGGAAAACGCGGCGCGCGATATGCTCAATCTCAACGACGTTCGGGAATTTTCCGAGCAAAACGGCGCCTCGATTGACGAAATGATGGAAGACGGCGCCTGGCTTGCCGAAATCGACGAAGACGTCGCCAACGAAGAGCGCCTCGGAGCGATTACGCTCGCCGACGTCGCCGACGAATGTTTCTACGCGCTCGATCCGTATTCCTCCCTCTTTATCGAATACGAACCGACCGCCGCTTGGACCGAATCAATTCTGGAAAACGTCGAAGCGATTCTCGGACAGCTCGACAATCCTAATCCCGGAGTGCGCGCCCTCATCAAAACGTTTGAAAGCAAGATCGACGAAGCGGACGAACTCAAACCTTCGCTTGTCGCCGCGGATCGCAATCCGTGGACGACCCCCGACGCGAAGGACGCGCCGAGGCTCGCGGAACGCTATACCTTAGCGCAGCGGCTGGAACTCCTTGAAACGTTCAAAGACACGCTCAAGCGCCGCGTCTGTCTGTGGACGGCGAGTCTCGACTACTTCGCCGCTAAAAATGAAAACAGGCTCGTCGAACCGCGCGATATTACCACGGCGGAACTCGTCGATCTCATGCGCGAAACGAGCGAAGTGCGCGCCTTCTTCGGCGACACGCCCAACGGAAAAAGCTGGCGCGCAAGTTTCGACGTCGATCAACTGAGCGACGATATCGCCGCGGCGCTCGAACTGCAGGCGTCTAAGCTCCCGTCGGATCTTCCCGAAGACGGGCCCGCGCTCGTCCCTTCGTTGGAAGAAACCGCGGAGCCGGCGCTCACCGACGACGAAATCGCCTCCATGGGACTGCCTCTCTCCAAACAGGAACTTGTCCTCAAAGAGAGCGCGCGGCGTATGCGTTTCCTTCATGACCGGCTCAACTCGGTGGCGTATAAACTCGAAAAAACGCCCATGACCCCGGAACAGCGTCAGGTATTCAAACGCAAGACGCTCGCGTCGTGGTCCGCGCTCGCTTCCTCCTACGCGTGCGATCAGGCGAACGGACGCGCCCTGCTCTATGAATTTGAACGGTACGAACGCTCCGGAGGCGGCGATTCCGGACGCGCGCTGCAGCAGATCGCGCTCAGAATGTCAACCTCGCGTTCGCCCGAATGCCGCAAATTTGGGCGCGCGATCGACGCCATTTACGATAATCCGAATGTAAAAGCGTATATTTCCGAAGCGCTGATCAACCGTCTTCTGCCCATTCGCGACCCGGAATTCGGCGTCGTTCAAGATCGCGTTTTAAATAATCCGGTCGCGGGCAAGCGCCGCGTCGACACGACCGTTTCAATCGAGCTCATTCCCGACCCGAACCGCTTGCTCATGAGTCTGGTCGTCAACGGCCGCGTCTCCGCGCAGACTAGCAGCGAAGTCTCTTTGGCGAAACTGCACAATCAAAGTTACGCGACCTATTTGGGCAAAAAGACGATCGAGTGGCGCGATTCGGGCGTCGCGTATTCTCCGGCAAGCGTCGGCGCCGATACGATCAACCAGCTGGCGTCCGTCGAGACGAACGTCGACTTCGTTCCCTTCGTCGGCGGGGTGGCGCGCGAGATGGTGCGCGGCCAGTACGAACTTAAACGGGAAGCGATCCGCGCCGAAATGCGCGGTAAAGTGTCGCAGGAAGCGCGGCAGAGAATCGATAAAGAAGCGAACGAGCGGTTTGACGCGCTCAACGCGCGCCTGCAGGAGAATTTCTTCGCGCGGATGAATAAACTGGGACTGTCCCTCAAGACGCAGCGTTCAAGAACAACCGAAGACTGGCTTCTCGCCTCGCTCAGGCTCGGATCCGACTACTCGCTCGGCTGCCAGTCGACGGAGCCCGCGACGCTCGACGGCGCCTTTGCCGACGTCAAACTTCACGAGTCGTCCGTCAACGCCTATTTGGCTCAGCTCAATCTTGGCGGCCGCGAATCGTCCCCGAAAGAGACGCTCAATTATCTGGCGGAGAAGCTCGACCGTCCCGCGCTGCGCGACGTCGAGCTGGAAGAAAACGATTTAAGATTTACTTTTGCTAAATCGGATCCGGTCGTCGTAAGGTTTTTTGAAGATCAGATCCGTCTGAAACTCAACTTTGCCAAAATGGCGCTCGGCGATCAGGAGTGGGAAGATCTCGAAGTGGAAGTCGCGTTCCGGCCTTCCGTTACGCCCGACGGCCAGCCGACGGTTACACGCGACGGCGTCGTCGAAATATACGGCCCCGCGAATATCCGGTCGCTGCTCCCGCTCCGCGCGATCTTCTCAAAGGTCTTTCCCGCGCAGAAATCGTTCGACCTCAAGCCGGAAATCTTCCAAACGGACGAACGGTTCGCCGGGCTCAAACTCGGGCTGTGCCGAATCGCGAGAGGATGGTTCGCCATCTCCGTCGTCCGCGACGATTCCGCCATGTAACAATCGGGCGAAACTCCGAACTCCGGAATTCTACCAGAGAAACCACGCCACGGGCGCAAGATAAGCGGCAAGTTCGATCGTTTCGTCGAGCTTGCTCGCTACTATAAATTTGACAAAGTCTCTCATGCAGCCAGCCTCCTACGCAGTGAAATTAAATACACTACTGATACGAAAGACCAAAGGAAAAATTTGCGTCTTTTCCTAGTTTTTTTTAAATTCCAGAAAAACTTTTTTGCAAGTCGGCTGGGGAGCAGACAATCATGCTTTTCCCCCAGGAACGTCTCATAAGATATTCAACGTCGACGCCTCGTTTCAGCGACGGTGAAACCAAAACCGTTTTAGAACGTCTAAAGATAACGCTAAAGCAAAATTTTTTTGATTTGTATTTGATTTCGACACTGAAATGCGTTATACTGATGAAAGCGGCGGCGCCTGCGCAGTTTCCGCTTTGTTTTTTTATACCTTTTGAAAGGAAGAATGTTATGACAAAACGTAACTTTGGCTTCACGCTTGTCGAGTTGCTCGTGGTTATCGCAATCATCGGCATCTTGATTGGTCTTTTGCTTCCTGCCGTCCAGGCCGCGCGCGAATCCGCACGAAGGATGCAGTGCACGAGCAACATGAAGAACATTGCTTTGGCAATGCAAACGTACGCGGAAACGCACAAATCGCTCCCGCCGGGGTGCGTCGACTTCAATTACAATGCGTTTGCCTATCACGGGGGTAATAACGATTATCATCACGGCATGTGGAGTTGGTCCGCGATGATTCTGCCCTTCATTGAAGCGGCTCCCACTTACGCGCTCATTGACTTCACTTACCCCGCGTACTGCAACCATGAGAACATGAGCCCGAAAATCAATTGTTCCAACTGCGAGTATGCCGACGCATGGGCCGCGAATCATAAGATTGTTTCCGAGTCGTGTCCGTCTGTTCTGCAATGCCCGTCGAGCAGCCAACTGCATCCCAACACTCAGAAAGACTACGCCGTCAACGGCGCTTCGACCAACGGGTCCCTTCCGGAACGTACCACCAGCAAGTTGGTAATCGCGGGTCTCTTCTGCAAAACGGAAACCTTCAAACTCGCTGAAATCAAAGACGGCACGTCGAATACAGTTTTGCTCGCCGAACTGTCCTGCACCGCGTTGCCCGGTCAAATAGACGACGCCGACAACATGGCTGCCAATCCGTTCGTTTGGACGAACGACTTCTCGCAGGGATTCTTCATTTTCAGCCAGAACACCAGCTCAAAACCGATCTGCGTGCCGAACTGCCTCACGTACAACCGTACCGAACGTTCTCCTAAATCGCAGCATCCGGGCGGTCTGAACGCCGCGCTTGGCGACGCTTCCGTTCACTTCGTTCCCGACGTCGTTGACGTCAACGTGTGGGCGAATTCGCTTACGCGCATCTATAGCAAGACGATGGAAGACCGCGGCACGAAATACGGCGGTGGAACCGATTGCGTCAGCAGTCTCTGATCCATAACGTGAGGTAAATCAATGCAACGTAGAGAATTTTTGGCGTCGACGGTCGGGCTTGCCCTTCTTACGACGTGCCTTTCCGGTTGCGGCAAAGGCGCGAAGTCTAAGTATGGAGTCGTAAAATTCGGAGGAAAAGCGACGTACGACGGGAAGCCGATCCCGGCGGAATTTACGCTGCTCTTCTCGCCTGCCGAAGGTAGACAGAGCGGCGCTAAAGTCGGAGCCGACGGCGCGTTTTACGCAAAATATTCTTCCGCGGAAGACGGCGTGCAAAAGGGAGCGCTGAAAATTACCGTCGGTTGGGACGACGAAGTCAACGGCGACGTTCCCGCTGATTTCAAAGAGTTCTTCGACACGTATTCCGTTCAAGAGAACGCGCTTGAAATCAACGTCGACAAGGCCGACGTCAACTACGCTCTGGAATTTCCGAAAAAGTGACCGTATCGCCGCGGCCGTTTGGAAGCGTTCTTTTATAGAAGCTCAATAACGCCGCGTTCGGTCTGACAGAAAGCGCGCCGTTTGATCCAATGATCAAACGGCGCGCTCTTTTTCGTTAAAGAAATCTTACAGCCGACACGTCCCGCCGTCACAGTGAGAGAACAAACTCGACGAGATCGTCTTTCTCCTGTTCCGTAAGCGCGTCGAATCGCCCGTCTTTAACGCCGTGCTTTCCGACCTCCAATACCTCTCGAACCGTCGGATAAGCGCCCGTGTTCATATAGGGGCCCGTGCGCCAGACTTCTACGAGCGTCGGCGTGTCGAATTTCTCGACTTGATCGTTCACGTCTTGCGAACGCGTTCGGTGAAGACTCATATCCGTATAAAGCTCGCCCGCGTGACACGA
>CADACS010000057.1 GCA_902786505.1 uncultured Planctomycetota bacterium
CCAGTTCACGGAGATTCTTCTGGTACGTCGCTTTATCGAGCCGCTCTTGCAGTATCGTCGTCGCTTCCAAAACGGCGCGGCGTTCTTCAAGCAACCGCGCGTATTCGCGCAAGTTTGTCGCAGATTCGTTCGCGCTCGCTCTCGCGCGATCGCGTTCAGAAAGCAAGTTCTCCAAAATGGAGGGACGCCCTTTTGAATCCAGCAAATCGTTGCGTTCCGAAACGATCTGTTGGAAGACCTGAACAAAGGCGCCGCGATCTACGCCAACGCTCAACCGGTAGAGCATCTGGGCCGCTTCCGTCTCGTTGAGCATGCCCAGCTTCTGGAGTTCGTCCAAACCGATCGCAAAAACCCCGTTATAGGTCGATTCGTCAAGATTGCAGGTAAGAGATTTCGCAAGGTAATCGCCGACGCGCGTGCCGTCTGGTCCGGTAACGACGAGCGATTCGGCTATTTTCAAACCCGGCAGGGAGTAGAAACGGCCGCTCCAATTCAGTAAACCGTCGGAAACGACAAAGCCCGCCTTTCGCTCAACCGCGGAACGGTAATTGGCGTCGCGGCGAATGTAGCGGCGTTCAAGCCGGTGATCGCCAAAATCAGACGACAGAGTCGCCGATCCCCCGATCCAATAGCGCGACATGTCGCGCGCGGCGGCTTTCGCGTTCAGGGAAATCGCTTCGCTCCTCTTGCCGGCGTCGAGAAAACGGCGAATATCCTCAGGCGCGTTCGACTTTTCGTCGAGCTCCGCGGCGTTTGGATTCATGCGCCGGGGATCTAATCGGAGAAGCTCTTGATTAAAACGGCCGGATCGGCGTTCGCGACGACGGCGGCCGTCAAGAGACATCTGGATATACCGAGCGCGATCTTCGTCGCCGCCGCCATAAAGGCAGGTGCGAATGAATTGCATGAGCGTCGTCTTGCCAGCCTCGTTGGGGCCGAAAAAGACGTTCAGACCTCGGGAGATCTTTGGAAGATTTAAGTCTTCCCAAACGCCAAAACGTTCGATCTTAAGAGACGTGATCTTCACGAGTCAATCTCCTTTCCGTCAAGATTCTTCTGCAGATTACGCAGTTCAGAAGCGACTAAACGATTCTTTTTCGGCAGATTATTCATCGTCGTGTTTCCGTTGAGAAGCGCCACGGGCGAGTCGGTCTCCGACAGCAAATCGACGCCCAGAACGGCCGCTTCCAACAACGCGTTGCGGCGCCGCGCCGCAAGTTCGGCGACGCGGTCGGCGCCTTCGGTCGGTTCCGATTCGGCACGAGCGGGCGTGAAGGCGGTCAAATCGAAGAGCGTCGCCGCCTCGCTGCGGAACTCTTTCGTTTCGAGCGCCGCCAGCTTAGCGGGCAAATCGCCTAGATCAGCGTTTTCGCCGTCGACTCTCCGCCGCGTTTCAATTTCACGCTTAATGCGCTCAAGCGACGCCCAATCGCGCATTTCTTCCGGCATAAAAGATTCAACGTCAATCTCTTCGTTCGGATTTTCGGCGTAATAGCGGATCATGCGTAAATAATCGCCAAGGATCGTCTGGCGTTCGTACATTTCCTCGGGCATGCGCTCGGGGAGAATTGGCGTGACGTCTACGGCAAACACGATAGGCGGAGTCTTGGCAAAGTCGGCGTGCAGATCGCGAAGCATGGTCTGGGCAAACGCCCCGTATCTCAGAACGGGCAACACAGCCGCGTCCGCTTCAACGCGCCAAGAGACAAACCAAACGTCGTCTTCCAGGGTCCGACCGAGAAAAGCAGCGTCTTCCTGCGCCTTCTCGCGGATCGCCTTGAGCCGTGAACGCGCCTCGTTGAGAATGTCGTCTTCCGTATCGTTTTCGTGAACGATAAGAGTCTCGACCGACCAGCGGAGCGGCGAAGTTCTAATTAAATTCGTCGTCGTACGACCGGACTCGCCCACCTCGACCAGAACGGCGCCAAAATCGCCGGGTTCCCTAAAATTGCGGGCAAGCGTCGAACCGGGATAGACTACAAGAGACGGACTGCGCGAAACAATTTCGCGAACTCGCGAGCCGCCAAGCGCCCAATAGCGGACGGAATCTGCCTTAATCGCTTCAACAGGTAATTTCCCATTAAAGACGCCAATCGTATAGAGATCGTCGGCGCCTTCGATCGGTTCGACTCCCCCGCGCGGCGTCACGCCGGCTTTGCCCCAGCTTGTGCCGAAAAGGCGCGCAATCGCGACGCCCTCGCGCGCAAAAAAGACCTCTTCTATCTGGCCAATCGGGAAAATATGCACGTTATCCGGAAAGCGAAACGCCGCGGGGACTACGTCGGGCGAATCGTTTTTGCCTGTCGCCCAGTAGATCGGAATACGTTCCGCGGCCAAACGCGAAAACTGCTCGATTAGGAAAAGCATGCCCCAAGGACCGGTATCGCGTGGGGAAAGAAGATCGCCGCTCAACACCACAAAATCGACCTTCTCTTTCAGCGCGACGTCAAAAAAGCGTTCGACAGCGGCTCGCGGCGCGTCTAAAACGGCGTCTCCAAAGCGATCCGGAAGCTCCATAAGACCGTCGACGGGGAGTTCCAGGCGGAAGTCCGACGCATGTAAAAAACGAAATCCTTGCGACGTCATGATTCGATTCTTTTCATGGAATTGGTTTCGGCTGATTAAGGGTCGCCTGTCCGGCAACAAGGCGAGTCTAGGACGCATACCCTGACGTTTATATTCTAATACTATTCACTTGCTCGAGCTACTATTTTTAGCGTGAAAAGAGAAAAAACTTCTGCGGTTGTAAACAAAAAAACGAAAAAGAGAGTTATAACGTTTGAACCGCGCTCTGAGGACTAACTGATTATTGTTTTTTCGCCGAAAATTAGAAATATAACGCTTATACGAAGTTTAAAGGATTTCCACTTTTAAAGGTTTGTTCTCTGATTGCAGATCCTCGAAGCGCTTGTAAAAATCCTCCTGCGAATTGCGCCTGAAAGCTGCATTCAAATCAAATATCCATGCGACCGAACGTCCGAAAACTTACATAACGTCATACTTCATAAAAGAATAACAATTTTAAAACAAGTCAAATTCAGGACAGACCGCTCTTTCGTTCCCTGTTCAACGTCTAACGACTCGCTTCCCCATTCCTACCTTCGGATAAAACTGCAAACGCTTCGGCGCCGCCCAAGGCTTTGAATGACTCGTGGGGCCTTTGCCTCCGTAATATCAATCATGTTATACTTTTAGAATCGAATTTACATGCTTGATATCCTAATAACAGCGCGGAATTCGCTATCACAAAAAATGAACCGCCGTTATGTACCAAAGCGCCAACTACCGGTCCAAGCATACCAAGGGCCGCAAAAATCACCGCGACTAGATTGATCGCCATTGAGAGGGATAAATTAAAAACAATCTTGCGCATCATTTTTTTCGATAATGCGAACAGGTGCGGAAGTTCTTTGACGTCGTCTCCTACGAGCGTGATATCAGAGGCTTCGGCCGCCACGTCGCTCCCGATTCCCCCCATGGCGATCCCTACGTGCGCTATCTTTAGCGCCGGCGCGTCGTTTACGCCGTCTCCTATCATACAGACGAGATCGTTCTTCTTCTGATACTCGCCAATGAAATTCAATTTATCCTCGGGAAGACAGTTTGCGTGGACATCCTTAATTCCCAGCTCTGAGGCAAAATGATTGGCTGAATGTGAGTTGTCGCCAGTAAGGAGCGTCGGCGTCGCATAAAGCGCAAGCAGGGTCGCGACGACGGACTTTGCGTTCGTTCGAAGAGAGTCGCCGAGCGAAACAAAACCGATCGGGGTCTTCGATTGCGCGACGACGACGACCGTTCGGCCTAGCCTGCGCTCTTGGTCGATTTCATAAAGCTGCGCGTCGTTCAATTCGACCCCAGACTCAGCCAACATGCGTTCATTTCCGGCAAGCGTCAACTTACCGTCAACTTCGCATCGAACGCCTTTACCGGGAGTCGTCTCAAACCCTTCGGCGCTCGGAATATCATTCTGCGTCTCTTCCCGGTAGCGCCGAACGATCGCCTTTCCTAACGGGTGTTCTGAATACTGTTCAACAGCAGCGGCAAGTTTATACGTCTCTTCGTCGGAGTATTCACGGTTGAACGATTTGACAAGCGCAACATTCGGAGCGCCGACAGTGAGCGTGCCCGTTTTGTCAAACGCGACGCGGGTTACGCTGGCAAGCCTCTCCAAAGCGTCGCCTTCTTTGACAAGGAAACCGTGTTTCGTGGCGTTGCCAATTGCAGCCATAATCGCCGTCGGAGTCGCCAAAACAAGCGAACATGGGCAAAAGACGACCAGTATCGAAACGGCGCGAATAATCTCGCCGGTAACGCACCAAGCGACCAATGCGGTCAAAAGCGCGGCTGCGACTACCCAAGTCGCCCAACGATCGGCGATTCGAACAACTTTGGCCTTATCGGCGTCGGCAGACTGAACCAGTTTAACCATACGCTGAATGAAACTGTCGGAGTCGGTTTTAACAGCCTCCATCTCGAAAGCGCCAAACTGATTGATTGTGCCGCTGAACACCTCGTCGCCGACCGTTTTATCGACCGGGAGGGACTCGCCAGTTATATTTGCCTGATTGAGCGACGTTTGACCGGATACAATTACCCCGTCGACAGGAACCGTTTCGCCGGGAAGAACTCTCAATATGTCGCCCGGCATAATATCCGCGGCCGGTAAAATCTCTTCCTTTCCGTTTAGCAGCTTTCGCGCGGTTGTAGGCGTCAATTTAACAAGTCGCTCAATACCGGCGCGGGCGCGAGCAACCGTCAAGTCCTCCAGTAATTCGCCAAGCTGCATAATAAACGCTACTTCGCCTGCCGCAAAATATTCTCCAACCAAAACGGAAGAGATAAGAGCGATTGAAACAAGAACGCCCGCGCGAATATCAAACTTTGTAACGAGGCCAAGTATTGCCTCCGCAACAAGGGGTATGCCGCATAAAACTATCGCAATCCAAGAAATATCAAAAGGAGCATGCGGAAACAGATTGAAAAGACTTCCCAAAAGCGCCGCCCCAGAGACGGTAAGAAGGACGATCTGCTTACGCAGACCTCCCCAATCCAAAATTGAGTCGACTTGTTCAGCAATTTTCATATTCTTTATTCCTTCTATACCCATAGGGGTATACCCTTGCCCAATATACCCCCTGGGGTATCAATGTCAAGGAGAAGAAGCAAAAGAAATATCAAATTGCAAAAGCGGCGCCCCCAAATCGGTAAACGCCCTTATCGGGGCCTAATTCTACGTGAGAATATCACTGCATATTTGCAAATCGTTCGATGGCTTTAGTGAAGTTCTTGATCTGTTCCATATCGCCCTTTGCGATCGCGTCCCGAATGCAGTGAGTGATATGTCCCTCCAAAATGACCTGACCAACCTTATTCAGCGCAGACTTTGCGGCGTTAATTTGAGACAGCACGTCTTCACAGGGCACGTCCTCGTCGACCATACGGTCAATCGCTTGAACTTGGCCAATAATCTTCTTCAATCTTCTGTGAATTTTTTCTGAATCGATTCGCTGATGCATGAGAAGTCTCCAATCTTCAACTAAAAAAAACGCGTTTCCAGAACAGCCCAAAACGACGGCTGAACGGTTTCGTAAGATTCCGTTATAAAAACCGTGCGTCAGCCTAATATTCTAAAAACGCGCCGCCGTCAAACGAAGAAAGCCGCGTTCACAAACGATTATAATACGTCAAGGTCGGGAAACCATCTCTCCCAGAAGAAAAGCTCGAAAAACAAATCTCTCTCCTCTTCTATTCCCGCCGCCTACGTTCCTTACAGAAAACGGCCGGTTACGCTGGCGTGCGAACTCCTAATGTCCTCGACGGTTCCAGCGGCGACTATCTCGCCCCCAGCCGTACCCCCGCCAGGTCCCATGTCGACGATGTAATCGGCGTTCCGAATAAGATCAAGATCATGCTCGATCACAACGACGGTCGCCCCGGCGTCGACCAATGTTTGAAAAACGCCCAGAAGCGACTGAACGTCAAGCGGATGAAGGCCAATCGTCGGTTCGTCAAATACGAAAACAGAAGTATGTTGCGATTTACCCATCTCGCTTGCCAATTTCAGTCGCTGCGCTTCGCCGCCAGAGAGACGGGGCGTTTCCTCGCCAAGCGTTAAATATCCAAGTCCAAGATTTTTCAGAACCTGGAGACGCTGCGTTACTAATTTGAGATCGGAACACGCGTCTAGCGCCGTGTGAATATCCATATCCATAAGTTCGGGAAGGGAGTACTCGACGCCTTTCTTATTTTTTCGTTTAACGAGATAAGCTTTTTTCGCGTATCGCGAACCGCGGCATTCCGGGCATGGAATCTCAACGTCGGGAAGAAACTGAACGTCTAAATTGACGACTCCGGTACCGTCGCAAACGGGGCAGCGCAAGTTCCCGGTATTATAGGAAAAATCTCCGGCTTTGAGTCCAAGTCGTTTGGATTCCGGAAGTTTGGCGAAGATTTTGCGCAATTCGTCGTGAACGTTAGCATACGTGGCGACGGTCGAACGCACATTAATCCCGATGGGAGAAGCGTCGACTAACTTCACAAGATTTATCCCGTCCGCTTTAATCGAACGAACGTGCTCAGGGAGGCGGGCCCCTTTTGTCGCGGCTTCAAGCGCCGGGATGAGACTTTCGAGAATAAGAGTCGTTTTACCGGAACCGGACACGCCGGTAATCACGGTAAGCCGCCCCTTGGGAATCGCAACTTGCAGAGGTTTAACCGTATGGATCGCGCCTGTTGAAATTTCAATTTTTCCTAACTTGAAAAGCTCGGAAGGCTTCGCGCGTTTTCTGGTCGCAACGTTCGCCTTGCCAGCAAGGAAAGGCCCTATTTTAGAATCCTTTTTACGCTTAATCGAATCGATCGTCCCCTCGGAAAAGATACGTCCGCCGTTTGAGCCGGCCTCGGGGCCCATTTCGATTAGCCAGTCGGCTTCTTTTAGAATTTGAACGTCATGATCGACTAAAATCACGGAATTACCGTCTGCGACAAGATCGCGCATCACGCCAATAAGCCCAACGATATTCGACGGATGAAGTCCAATTGACGGTTCGTCCAAGACGTAGAGCGCGCCCGTTGTTCGATTGCGAACAGCGCGAGCAAGCTGCATTCGCTGACGTTCGCCGGTCGAAAGAGTCGCCGCCGAGCGATCAAGCGTAAGATAGCCTAACCCTAAATCGACAAGCCGTTTTGCCGTCGATAAAAACGACGCGCAGATACTTTCGGCCATCGGGCGAAGCTCTTTAGGCAACGTACTGGGCGTCCTTTGAACCCAAGTTATAAGCTCGGTCAGCGTTTTTTCACACGCATTGTCGAGAGATATCCCTTGAAGTTTAGGAGCTCTGGCGCGTTCGGAAAGCCTTGAACCGCAGCAATCTGGGCACACGTCCCGCTTTAAGAATTTCTCAACGCGCTTCATACCCTTCTCGTCTTTGACTTTCGCAAGCGCGTTCTGTACGGTAAGCGTCGCGTTGAAAAAGGTAAAATCCATTTCGCCGGCGACGTTCGTGTTCTTCGACTTGTAAAATATGTGTTTTTTCTCCGCCGGACCGTGGAAAACGATATCCCGTTCTTTTGGAGTTAACTTTGAAAAAGGAACGTCGGTGCGTACGCCCATCGCGCGGCAGACGTCGGTCATGAGCGACCACATGAGGCTGTTCCACGGCGCGACGGCGCCTTCGTCGATCGTTAGCGACTCGTCTGGGACAAGAGTCGATTCGTCGACGGTAATCGCCATGCCGGTTCCTTCGCACGTCGGACACGCGCCTTGACTGTTAAACGCCAATTCTTCGGCGCCGGGAGCAAAGAACCGCTCTCCGCATTCGGGACAAACGAGATCCTGACCCGCAGCAACGGCAAGCGTGGGCGGAAGATAATGACCGTTAGGGCAGCGATGATTCGCCAATCGGGAATAAGCGAGCCGGAGACTGTTAAGCAGTTCAGTTCCCGTTCCAAACGTACTGCGGATACCGGGAACGCCTGGCCGCTGACGCAGCGCCAAGGCGGCGGGAACGTAAAGAACTTCGTCGACGCAAGCCCTCGCCGCCTGCGTCATACGTCTTCGCGTATAGGTGGAAAGAGCTTCAAGATACCGTCGCGATCCTTCCGCATAAAGAACGCCGAGCGCCAGAGAAGACTTGCCGGAACCGGATACGCCCGCTATTCCTACGATCTTGTTCAATGGGACGTCGACGTCAATGTTCTTCAAATTGTGTACGCGAGCGCCTCTCACCTTAATAGCGTCGATCATTTGAACCTCTAACACACGCGCGCCGAAAGTCGACGCATAAAAAAGCTCAATACGGAAGAAGCTGACGGCTGTCTCCTCTGAACCGTACCGTTCCTCTTCCCTTCGAGAATATTGTACCATCTTTGAAGAACCGGCAATACTGAGTCGTTACGAAAGATCCTCGCTGCGCAGGCGGTCGCGCTCTTCTCACTATCCCTTAATGAAATCTACCGATAATCCAAATGAACAATATACAATCCTCAAATACTCCAGAAAAAAAGTTATGCGTTATCTACAAGACGCTTGATTCAGATCGAAAGCCCGAATATCATTGTGAACAGGTTGATTCATAACCGTTTTGTCTGCAAAACAGATGAACAACTTACGTCATAGCGTTGTAAGAGCCTGTCGCGTGAGATAAAAGATTTAAATGTAAAACGTTTCCAATGCAGATTTGAGACGGCGTTTTCAGTTCCTGCCCGTCTTTTGAGGAATAATTCTATGACAAACCAAGATAATAATTCAGAACAAACGCTCATTGAAAACTTTGCAAAAAGTCGCCGGCCCGGCAAAGTCTTTAAAAAGCTTTACGGCGACAACAGCGACGCCGTTTATAAGCTATTTACTGAAAGACGCCTCGACGAATTGAACGAAGTCGAAAAAAAAGTAGACGAAGAATTCTACAAATCCATGGAAGAAGTCGATCCGGGCGCTTTTCTGAAAAAAAATCACGCGCCTTTGGTCGAATTTTGCGCGGGCAGTCCCGCTGAAGCCGAAGTTCTCTACGCCTACTTTTCCAAGCTCAATCAGTTTCCCTTTACCGACGGTTATTCGCGTCGAACGATGCGAACCAAAAGATATGTCGATTGCTATAATCGCGTGCGCCCCATTCTGGCCGAAGCGTACAGACTGCAGATATTTGGGGTTTCGCTTGGTAAATATCTCCTAAACGATATGCCGGAGGAACTCGTCGAATTCAAGAAGAACATAAGGCCGTCAGAGGCAGTCGCCGACCTCGTTGCCGCACGTCTGGACGCGGGCGATCTTGAAGTCAAAAACGCGCTCAAACAGATTTTCACCGGCGACAGTAACGTCGCGTTTATTGAAATTTATATGATCTTGGGCGTCGTCAAAAGCGACGACAAAGAGCTTCATGAACTGCTCGCCAATATGCTGATTGGAGCGCGGCTGCAGGAGGGACTTCGTCAGGCAATTTGTGAAAGAGTCGACTTGGGGACGGCGGCCGCGTTTCAAACCGTCGTTAACGCGATCGCGAAACAGAACCTAACGCGTTTTTCGTCGGTGCGCAGAGCGATCGCTACTTGGATCGGGGCAATAGACGACGAAGATCCGGAACGTTCGATAAACAAGATTTTCAAGCTCATGACGCAAGTCCTCAACGATCGCAATTCCGCGTACGAACTCATTGAAGGAACTGACGCTATTGAAATTTTAGTCGGCCTTTGGGGACTTGGGGTTACTGAAATTGACGACGCCATTGCGGAAGGAACGCGCTTCGCGAATAGCGGAAACGATATTCAAAAGATGGTCGCGGGATACTACGGCAAATGCATTTATCAAGGCGCGTTCTTTAATAACCGTTCCTACGCAAAGAAGCTGCAACGCCGTTTTCTTGACCGTTTAATCGAATCGAAAGACCTTGCCCCACAGGTAGCGGCTGTCTTTATGCTGCACTATCTCGCGAGTTGGAACTACGACGTTTCGCTCGACGGCGTCGACAGAGAAACGGCTGTAAAACACATGGCGTGTCTCCGCGCGCTGCTGGAACGTATGCCAAAGAAGAAATACGAATGGAAGCCCCTTCTTTTTCCTTGGTACAAAGGCGAGATTTCCCGGTCGGACGTCTTGATTCGTATCGCCTTATTGGCAAAATTCTTAAACGATACGGAAACGCTGGACGAACTTGCGGATAATCTTACCGCGTTCGAAGATTATCAACGTGAAGAGGCTATAAAGATATGTTTTTCCGACGTTAAGACGGCCAGACAGAGACGCGCGCTCATCGCCGCAGTTGGCGGTAAGGAAAAGTATGCGCGGAACAAAGCGTTTGAAATTGCTCAGAAAGTCGCTTTCACGCCCGAAGAATACGATCAAATATGCGACCTGTTGCGATTTAAAACGCCCGAACTCCGCCTAAACGCCATTGGCCTGCTGAAGAAACAGGACGCGGACGGCCTCGCGCGATCGTTCCGGACTCTGTTCGCAAGCAAAAAAGAAGAAGTGAGAATCGGCGGTTTTGATATTCTCAAAGAACTCGCAAAGGAACAAAAGGATAATCCGGCTTTTGCCGTTGGCATAAAACTGGCTTCTGAGATCGCCAATCTGTCGGAACGGGAAAAGGCGATTCTCGAAGAACTTGGGCCTGTCGCCTCTTCTAAGGAGTCTGTCGACGCCCCTGATAGTTCGGAAGACGACCGGCTGTTTGGCGAAAACGTGACGGTCGATTTCCCGAAGATTACTTGCTCGCCTTCGGATTACCCGATCTTCCGCGTCTCTGAGGAAAGACTAAAGGAACTCTTCAACCGCCTTCAAGAGGTAATCGACGAGCACAAAGATTATGAATATCGGACAGTTAGCGGCGAGACGGTCGTTTTGGGCAATTTAGATTATCTCGAACCCGTCAGCCGCAGCGGCTCTGTTGAAGAACAGACTCCTCTCGTCGACGTATGGAAAAATTTCTATGAGGAAAACGTACGCGGTTTGGAAGAGCTTTACGCAATGAAAGCTTCTATGTTTTCATTAGATATCGACGACTTTGAGACCGATTATAACTCTTCTGATAAAAAAGCTATAGCCGCGCTTTCTCAACAAGTCTGTAAAAGCTGTCGTGAGATTTTTGGAGCTGCGGTCGTCGACATGAGTTTCAAATCGTATCGGTACTCTGGAAAGAAAAACAAGCCTAACCTCCTTTGCACGAGTTTCGGCATTTTTAATGGAATAGTACGCGCGCTCGAGCACATTTATTACAGCAGGGATTATGCGCATGAAATAGCGCAAAAGGTCGCCGCTTATCTCTGCGTAAAAGTGCCCAAAGAACTAAACTCAATCGTGGTAAAAGAAAAAAGTCCTTGGAGTTTTAGCGACGCGTCGATCATTTCCCCCCTTCACGTTCCGCTTATCGCCGATTCGCTAGAACCGTTAAGAGACCGAATTGTCGATCAGACAACCTTTGAGAAAGAATATGACCTCATGCTGAATCTTGACGACCGATACCGTCGCAAGCCGATTCTGGAGTCTAAGGAAACGTTTAGCCCGCTCGATACTCAGTATTCCCTAAACGCCCTCGCCTATTGCCGCGCTTATTACAGCGGCAAAACCTCTCTTGAACAAACTTACAAACTGATTCTAGAGCCTACCGGTTTAACAGAACGTTTGGACGAACTATTCAGAGAGCGTGATCCGCGATTCGCCTGTTTTTCCGGACTTGACAAAGACGAAAAGCTGCGTGAACAAACATATCATATTATCGACCGAATCATAGACCTTGTCGTCAAAGCGGAATGCAAGAGGGGCGACGCTCCCACCCCCTATTCCGAATCCATACCGTCAATCGGCAAAGGTTTTTTGCTCGGAATTCCCCGCTTCGTCGAATTGCTTGTCGCGTTTGGCAATGAAACGATCCAACGCGGTTACAGCCGCAGAAGCGGATCGCGCGCGGGCTATCTCAGTCATCTCATAAGCGTAAGTTCCCCCCTTCCGAGCGAAACGGCGGAAGATTTTGCCAAAGCGCTTAAAAAGCTGAAAATATCGGAAAAGCGTCTTGTCGAAATCGGCATGACCGCGCCGCAATGGCTTGATTTCATAGAAGAATACCTTAACTTCCCGGGCTTGAAAAACGGCGCGTATTATTTCATCGCCCATATGGACGACGAATACTCAACCGACGAGAAAAAGTACGCGGAGATCGCGCGTTTTACCCCACTTGATAAAGAAGAGCTCCAGCAAGGCGCGTTTGATATCAAGTGGTTTGAAGAAGCGTATAAGACCCTTGGGGAGAAGAAATTCAAGATTCTCTATGACGCGGCAAAATACATAACCACGGGCGCAAGACACACACGGGCGCGAAAATACGCGGACGCGGCTCTCGGAAAAGTCTCCGCTGCGGATCTGGAAACTCAAATTGCCGCAAAACGAAATCAGGATCTTCTCATGAGCTATCCGCTCGTCCCGCTCAAAGACGACGCCGATCTGCTTCGTCGGTATACGTTTATACAGAACTTTCGCAAAGAAAGCCGAAAGTTTGGCGCCCAGCGCGCGCAGAACAAGCGAAGGAATCGCCTGCGATATGGCGCTGCGCAATCTCGCGACAAGAGTCGGATTTACCGACGTAACGCGACTGGTTCTCAAGATGGAAAACGCGCTGGCGGAATCATTCCAGAAATACTTTGATTGGGCTCGACTCGGCGGCGAAACAGATCCGGAAGTACGAATCGCCGTCTCGGAAACGGGAGCGCCCGCCGTTGAAGTCAGAAAGAAAGGCGTCTCGTTAAAATCAATTCCTACGGCGTTTAAAAAAGACCCGTATTACTTGGAAGTCAAAGACGCGGCAAACGAGTTCAAAGAACAATACCGTCGAACGGTTCGAATGTTTGAGCTCGCTATGGAAGACTGCGATCCTTACGGCGTCGACGAGCTTTCTACGCTTCTCGCAAATCCCGTCGTCAAACCGATTATTGAAAACCTCGTCTTTGTGAACTCACAAACGGGCGAGTGCGGACTGCTGGGCGATTTCAAATCCGGAACGACCGTTCGCATCGCGCATCCGGTCGATATGTACAAGTCGAAAACGTGGCCCAAATGGCAGCGGTTCTTTTTCGAACGCCAGCAGAAAGACGGAGTCAAGCAGCCGTTCAGACAGGTATTTCGCGAACTCTATACTAAGCTCCAAGAGGAACTCTCGGATAAGAAAACGCGGATGTTCGCGGGAAATCAGATTCAGCCCGCCAAAACGGTCGCCATGCTTAAAGGGAGGCGGTGGATCGCCGATCCCTACGGCGGACTTCAAAAGATTCTTTATAAAAACGATATCGTCGTAACGCTTTGGGCGCTCGCCGACTGGTTCTCCCCGTCGGAAATAGAGCCGCCGACCTTGGAATACGTGCAGTTCTCCGACCGCAAAACGTGGTCGGACCTCGCTATTGCGGACGTGCCCGACGTCGTCTACTCAGAAGCGATGCGCGACGTCGATCTAGCCGTAAGCGTCGCCCATGCGGGAAGCGTCGATCCCGAAACAAGCCATTCAACAATCGAAATGCGTCAGGTGATCGTTCAGTACAATTTGGAGCTCTTCGGTTTAAAGAATGTAACGCTGAAGAAATCGCACGCGTTTATCAAGGGAACTCACGGAGAATATACAGTTCACCTTGGCAGCGGAGTCGTTCACATGACCGGGGTTCACCAAATCAACGTTCTTCCGGTCCATTCGCAGAGCCGCGGCCCCGTCTTTCTGCCCTTCCTCGACGAAGATCCGAAGACGGCGGAGGTCGTCGCAAAGATTTTGCTCTTTGCGCAGGATGAAAAGATCAAAGACCCGTTCATCTTGGAACAAATGAAGTAACCGCGGTCCGTTCGAAACCGGTTCATTTGGCCGAACGCTTGTCTCTTCGCGCGTGAGGAGGCAAGCTTTT
The DNA here is from genome assembly GCA_902786505.1 of uncultured Planctomycetota bacterium. GTDB lineage: Bacteria > Planctomycetota > Planctomycetia > Pirellulales > Thermoguttaceae > RUG369. Next base: position 13,873 of record CADACS010000057.1, read on the forward strand.
TTGGCGCGGTATGCAAAATATTCAGTTTTTTCATACCGCCGTTAAAAGCGCCAAAAAGAAATTTCTAAACAACAATAATACCTAAGAAGAGAACCTTTTCGTTGACTTCTAACTTCGCTTATAATAAAATCATTTATAGTACTGACGAAGGGACGTTGCGTCCATCCATGCAGTTTCGGCGTTGTTGAACAAAGAGAATCCTCCATGAATCTAAACGTACAAGTTAAGCAGGCCGGTAAAAAAGTTAATAAAATCAAAACGGTCGTTATGGAAATAAAAGAGCCGCCTAAAACGGTAGAAGAGCTCTTAATAGCCGTAGTCAAGCAGACGCGCGAGCTTTTTGTACAAAAACGAAAAAAAAGCGAGAAACTGGAACAAGGCGATTTGTCGCAGGTCTCGCTTTACAACGAGGAACAGATCGAAGACATGGCAAGCGTGGGCAAAGTCGTCTTCGGTTTCTCGTTAAATAACCGTGTTCCATCGGAAAAAGAAGCGATAGAAACGGCCTTTCAGGCGTTTGAAGACGGGTTGGTCGCGATCTTTATTGAAGGAACACGCTACGAAGATATTAAATCTCCGCTCGCTCTCGTTGGAGAAGAAACGGTTACTTTCGTTAAACTGACTATGTTAACTGGGCGTTTGTGGTAAAGGAGCTCAAAAATGTCGCTGTCTTACGCGAAAAGAGAAGAATTGTTCGACAAATTCAGAAAGACGCGCCAGCCGGGAAAAGAGTTTACTGAGCATTATGGCAAGCACGCTAAGGACGTATATACGCTTTTTACCTCGTTTAGCGAATACTATTGGAATAAAAAACAGGAAAAATATTGGGAGGAACTGAGATCCTCCTTTGACGGATTCAAAAAAACTCCGCGCGAATTCTTCAAGCAAAATCACGCCCCCTTGGTCGCCTTCTGCGCCGGCGCCCCTGCCTTGGAGAAGGCCCTGTACAAATACTTTGCAAAGATAAATCAATTCCCCTATACGACGGGCTGGTCTCGCCGTCTCGTCAGAACGAAGCGTTACTTCGATCCCATTTCGACCGTCCGACCTATTCTTGTTCAGGCCTACCGACTTCAATTCTTTGGCTGTTCGCTCGCCGACTATCTCCTCAACAATATGTCAAAGGATTTAGTCGAATACAAAATGTCCGACCGCGACTCCTCAGGCCTCGACGATATAATCGCCGCGGCGCTTGACGCGGGGGATCGTGACGTAAAAGACGCGCTGACACAGATTTTTACCAGCGACAATAACCTTGCGTCCATCAGCGAATCGGCCATTCGCGGCGTCGTCAAAAGCGACGACTCCGACCTCCACAAGCTCCTCGCCAATACCCTCGTAGCGGCGCGGCTTCAAGAGGGACTCCGGCAGGCGATTTGCGAAAACGCAGACTGCGGAACTCACGCGGCGTTTCGGGCCATCCTTGACGTAATCGATAAAGAAAATCTGCTCCGCTTCTCGTCCGTTAGGCGCGCGGCAGCAACTTGGATCGGCATGATCGATCCGGAACATCTTAAGCGTTCGTCTGAGAAAATCTTCCGATTAATCAAACAGGTAACCGACAACCGGGAAAGCGCGTACGAACTTCTCAAAGGTTCCGACGCCGTCGAACTGCTCGCGGGTCTCTGGGGCTTGGGCGTCGTTGAGGTCGAAGACGCCATTAAGGTCATTAAGAAATTCGCCGCGTCAGGCGGCGTCGTACAAAAGCGAGTCGCTGCGTACTACAGCCTGTACGTTCAGAACAAGGAATTCGAACGGGAAATCATCTTTCCGCTCTTAGAATCAAAAGACCTTGAACTCGAAACGGCAAGTATCCTTACGACGAATTATCTGAACGATTATTCCACCGCCGCCTCCCAGGTTGCAGGATTTACTTGGACGTACCGTAACGGAAATGAAAAGATCGAACCGTTCGATTTGAAACGCTGGTTCCCCGATATTAAAACGGCCAAAAAACATCTTGAAATCCTCAAAAGGCTTCTTGCGGGCATGGACCGCAAAAAGTACGAGTGGAATCCTTTCCTTTTTCCGTGGTTCAAAGTCTGGACGTCGCGTTCGGAGTTCATGATTCGAATCGCCCTTTTGGCCAGAGGTCTCGACGACGTGCCCCTTATGGAAGAACTCGCTGAGAAACTGCCGGATTTCGACGCCGAAAGCGAACGTTATAACGCTGTAAAACTGCTCCTTTCCAATCCCCAAACGCCGAAATTGAGACGCGCTCTTATCGACGCGATCGGCGACAAAGAGAGTTATACGCAGCTCGTCGCGGCGCAGATCGCAAAAGATATCAGTTTCACGCCCGATGAATACGACCAGATCTGCGAACTCTTGCGATATAAATCGGAGGGAATAAGAAAATCCGTTCTTGAGATGGTCCAAAAACAGGACGAAAAGGGACTGACCAGATCGGTTGAACTTTTGCTTACAAGCAAACGCAAAGAGATGCGCGTCGCCGGTCTTGACGTCCTGAAAGAGCTTAACGCTAAAAAGAAGGTCAGTCCGGTTTTAGAGGTCGGAAAAAAGCTCATGAAGGAGATTGCCAAGCCCACGGAGCAAGAACTCGCGCTGATTAAAGAAATCGACGCGTCAGGAGAAAAAGAGGAGAAAGAAGAAACCGGGCTCTTTACGAAGAAAGACGTAATCCCAATTCAGGACGTCTCGTGGAACCCCGCCAATTATCCGCTTTTCTCTGTTACAAAAGAGAGATTAACAGAGCTGTTCAACAGCCTTCAAAAAACTATTGACGCCCACAAAAAAGAGGAATACGTCGATAAATGGGGCGATAAAGTCATCCTCGGCGACCGTTCATGCCTTATCGACGTTAAATGGACGGGAACTCTTGAGGAAAGAACGCCGCTCTTTTCCGTCTGGAAAGAGTTCTATGAGACGGAGATTAAGAATCAGGAAGAACTTTACGCCATGATTCTGGCCGTGCGCCAGTGCAGTTTTGAGTTGCAGGATTTTGCCAAGTCAGAAGCGGAAAAAATTAAAGCCTACAATCTTAAGCTCGACAAACTCTTCTCCAATCTTATTGGAGAAGCGATCGTCAATATGGATTTTTCAAAATACCGTTACTGCGAAGGAAAGAGAAAGAAGCCCACGGAAGATTACGGAGGTTCTCTTTTCATAAGCGTACTCAACGTCTTAGAAAAAATGTACATTGACGGCGATTTCAGTTACGAACTCGGTAAAAAGACCGTCGAGTACCTCTGCACGGCGGTACCCGAAGAAGAACGCTGGTTTGTAACGAAAAGCAGGTGGGACAATAAAAAAGAAATTTCTCCCGTTTTAACAGAAGTTGGAGAAAGAATAATCTGGTCGTTCACTCAAAAGTGGTCCACAAAAGAGCAGTTTATAACGCGGTTTAATCTGCTTTTGAAATGCGACGATTTGTACAAGCGCAACGAAGAGGGCGACGGGGCCGACGCCAAAAGCGCGTTCTCGCTCAACGCGCTTGACTACTGCCTTGCCTGTTTCTATGGGATCATAACAAGACCCCAGATGTTCAAAGGCGTCTTTAATCCAATCGGATTTAATCCGCGAGTCGAAGCTCTCTTTAGATCGCATTATGCGCAAGTTCCGGAATTTGCACAGGATCCAAGACGGCTTTCTTATGTTGAGGCGTTCAAAAGCTACCGTCTGGACGCCGACAAGGAGTTCAAAGAGTTTGTAGATCAAGTTGAAGAAAAAATTGTCGACGTCATTATTGATTCGGAATGCAGCCGGGGAACTTCGCGCCAAAAGTACTCGAAAATAGCCTCGGAAGTTCCGAGAATAAACGGCGTTGAACGGTTTGTCAAACTTCTGGCGGCCCTCGGAACCGACACGTTATCCAGAGGATATGAACAGGATTCTTACACGAGACGGCAAAATTTGAGCAATATGCTGAAAGCCTGCCGCCCCAAGCCCGGAGAAACGGCTAAGGATCTTGCCAAGGCGTTGAAAGGAAAGGATATATCGAAGCAAAGACTCGTTGAAGTGGGAATGTACGTCCCCGAGTGGCTCGATATGCTTGAATCGTATCTCGGGTATAAGGGATTCAAGAGCGGCGCGTATTACTTTATGGCGCACATGAACGACCGCTATTCCAGCGACGAGAAAAAGTATTCTGAAATCGCGCGCTATACGCAGCTTACAAAAGACGAACTGCTTAACGGCGCGTTCGATCTCCAATGGTTTGAAGACGCGTACAAAACTCTGGGCGAAGAAAAGTTCCAAATTCTGTACGATTCCGCAAAATACGCCTGCGACGGCGCGAAACACGCAAGAGCGAGGAGATACGCCGACGCCGCGTTAGGAAGAGTTGCGACCGCCGATCTGGAAGCGGAAATTACGGCTAAGCGGAATAAAGATCTCCTCATGAGTTATCCGCTCGTTCCGCTCAAAGGAAAGGACGATATTCTCAAGAGATACGTCTTCATACAAAACTTCCGGAAAGAGAGCAAACAGTTTGGCGCCCAGCGAAGAGAGAGCGAGCGGATCGCGTGCGATATGGCCCTGCGCAATCTGGCGACGCGAGCGGGATTCGCCGACGTTACACGTCTCACGCTGATTATGGAAAACGCCCTGGCAAAATCGCTGACTAATTACTTCGAATGGAAGACGTTAGACGGCGACAAGGCCCCGGACGTCAGAATTGCCGTCGACGAAGCCGGCGTTCCCGCGGTGGAAATCCGGCGCGGGGAAAAGCCGCTCAAATCGATCCCGACGAGTTTCAAAAAGGACGAATACTTCCTTGAACTTAAACAGGCGGCGAAAGAACTTAAGGATCAACGCAGCCGGACCGTCCAGATGTTCGAATTCTCCATGGAGAACAGAGAACTTTATACCGCGGAGGAACTGCTCGATCTTCTTTCCAATCCTATCGTCAAACCGCTCCTGGAAAATCTCGTTTTTATAGACGACAAATCAGGCAAGTGCGGGCTCCTCGGCGATTTCGGTAAAAAAGCCCTGATTCGCGTCGCGCATCCGTACGACATGTACAAGTCGAAGACATGGTCTAAATGGCAAAGGCTCTTCTTCGACAGACAGCGAGAATCCGGCGTTAAACAGCCGTTCCGACAAGTCTTCCGTGAACTCTATACGAAGTTGGACGAAGAGCTTGCCCAAACGGAAAGCCGAATGTTCGCCGGATACCAGATTCAGCCGTTAAAGACCGCGGCGCTTCTTAAGAAACGCCGCTGGATCGCAGATCCGGACGGCGGGCTCGAAAAGATCTACCATAAAGACAACATAGTCGCTACGTTCTGGGCGCTCGCCGACTGGTTCTCCCCGTCCGATATCGAACCGCCGACGCTCGAATATGTCTCCTTTACCGACAGAACGACCTTCAAACCGCTCACGATCGCCGAGATTCCCGACGTCGTCTACTCCGAAACGATGCGCGACGCCGATCTTGCCGTGAGCGTCGCTCACGCGGGAAGCGTCGATCCTGAGACAAGCCATTCGACGATCGAGATGCGCGCCGTCATTGTGAACTACAATCTTGAACTATTCAATCTCAAGAACGTAACCGTGAAGAAGTCTCACGCGTTTATCGAGGGAACTCGCGGCGAATACACCGTTCACCTCGGAAGCGGAGTCGTTCACATGACTGGAGTTCATCAGATCAACGTACTGCCGGTTCATTCGCAGCATCGCGGACCGATCTTCCTGCCATTCCTCGACGAAGATCCCAAAACGGCGGAAATCCTTGCCAAGATTTTTCTCTTTGCCGAAGATCAGAAGATTAAAGATCCCTATATTTTGGATCAAATGAACTGACAAACCGTTTCGCTTAACATCCGGGAGAGCGGACTGCCGCCCGTTCTCTCGGAAGCGTTACGTTCTTTTTGTTGGCAGAAAGGTTGCGTAGAAAACCTAACTGTCGAGGGCGCTTCCCTCGCCGTTTATCGTTCCCTTATCCCATCCCAGTCTTTTCTTCAGTTCCGTCCTAACCTTTTCCAAATCGCCGCAGGTAAGAATTGGGATAAGACCGTTAATCTCTTCAACGCTTTTATCCCACCAGCGAAACTTGCGAGCCAACTCCATCAGTTCGTCGTCAAACCGTTTGCGGCAATTACAATTCTTTGAGTTTCATCCCGTCCGCCGTCTTCCAGTCTTCGTTTCCATTTGAGGTCCTGCCCAAGATTACAGCAGACGCCGCAGACGGAGCTCTGAATTCGTAGTCTCTAATAAATATGGAATCCTTAATAATACCGTCTCGTATCAATGCGTTGCGAGTATTAAAGTAGTATTTTCCACGTATTTCAAAAGAAGGAACCGTATGATCTGAAATAGACGACCCCTTTAAAACAGTAAAACCGCCAGCGCTCACAAATCCTTTCGCCGAGGCCCCGCCCCCCTTGCAGAAAAGATATGTCGCATCGTCGCTTGCTTTAGGAACAGGAACAAGCGGTCTATAGCCTAGTGTGCTAATGAGGATTCTTACGTTATCGATAAATTCTTCCATACTGGCAATCTGAGCTTCTTTCAAAACAGTATTCTTATATGTGTTCTTCGTTAAAATCGAATAACGCCCGCAATCATTAGCAATTTCCACAAGGCGGTTTTCTAGATATCGAATTAATGCTTTGTTCAAATCCCTCCCAACAAAAATAACGGCTGTATTCCAATAATACTTCTCTTTACCGGATTTATAATCACGTAAATGTTGAATCAAACGATCCAAAACATTTTCCGCTTCGCCAATGTACACAGAATCTGTACCATCGTCCTCTTGGCAAAGCAGAAAATAAACCCCAACTCCTTTGATGTCGTCCCGATCACAGCCAGATACTTCTGTCCGCGGTATCTTGATAGCCCTACCGTTCCAGTTGGACAACTCAGCAGTAACAAGAGAATCTGATGTTCCGTTCACAAGAAATAATTCAATGGATTTTCCATACGCCATTGCAATCTCCTAGGTTTAATCAAAATAGCTCTAATATCTTGCCGAAAGGACTTCTTTCTATAAATTCCGTTCAACAATGACGTATTTTAACGAAGGACTAAAACTCAGTTCGGGCGACTCTGAGGGGCGGTCATCGTCGTGATCTTTATATTATAACCTTCTCTTCAGTTCCGTCCTAACCTTTTCCAAATCGCCGCAGGTAAGAATTGGGATAAGACCGTTAATCTCTTCAACGCTTTTATCCCACCAGCGAAACTTGAGCGCCAACTCAATCAGTTCGTCGTCAAACCGTTTGCGAAGCGCCCTTGCGGGGTTGCCTACGACAATAGTATACGGCTCGACGTCGCAACCCACTACACTGTCAGCCCCTACGATAGCGCCGTCTCCGATATGAACCCCCGGCAGGATAACGGCGTTCTGCCCGATCCAAACGTCGTTGCCAATAACCGTGTCGCCCTTTAACGGAAGATCGGACGCGGCCGGCGGATCCATATCCCAACCTTCCAGCGTATAGAACGGAAAAGTCGACAGCGCGTTCATCTGATGATTGGCGCCGTTCATGACAAATTCGACGCCCGCGGCTATCTGACAAAACTTACCGATAATGAGTTTGTCTCCGTTCCACGTGTAATGATGCGAGACATGGCTTTCAAAGTCAGAATCGGCGATATAAGTAAAGTCGCCGACAATAATATTGGGATTCGTAACGGTCGGTTTTACGTAGATCTCTTTATCGTAGCCCGGTATTGGATAAACAGCGTTCGGATCGGGCTTTTTTCCGTCTTTCATAATCCTGTTCCTTACAAATAATCAAGGCGCCATCTTTCAATATAAAAACTGCCGTAACTTGAAAAAGCCTTTCGTTAAAAACGCCAAATCAAACAGCAAGCGCTCGTCTCAGCCTGCAAACCTCAGCGTCTTTCAAACGATTGGAAATACGTCTTTTGCGGCAAACTCCTTTATTGTAAAGGTCTACTTCTGCGAAGAATCCGCATCCCTGGAAACGTCTTTCAAACTTTCCAACGCGCGTTGAATGTTTTGTGCGACGTAGGCGTCTCCAAACAGAGGTTTCTCTTTCAATCTCAGTTGAATAGCCTCTTCCGCTTCTTTAAAGAATTCGTATGCTTTCCCCAAATCTTGCTCGACGCCGATCCCGTCCCGATAGCAATACCCAATTCTCAGCGCGACGTCCGCATGCTTTCCGTAAAAGAGATTGTCTTGGTTCCCCTTTTCATACCGGCTGTAGAGACCGATCAGCAGTTTCCACGCGGCCTCAGGATCCTTTTCTGTTCCATGACCTTTCCGACACATATCCGAAAGCTTATAGATCGATTCCGGCACGCCATGCCGTGCTCCGTATGAAAAGCATTTAAACGCTTTTTCATAATCGGGACTTCCCAATCGGTTACTGTAATACAGGTAGCCAAGCGTATTTGCTGCATACTCGTCCCCAGAAGGCGGCTCAGCGTCGATATCGAACAGCTTCAACAAAGCTTCTTCGGATTTCTTCCAATCGCAAGGAACGATTCCGTTACCTCCATAGTAAGCGTACGCGTAACGAACTACGTCTTCCGTTTCGCCTTTCAGATAAAGCTCTTCCAAAAGGCGTTCGTAAAACTCTCTAATCTCTTCTGTTACGGGGCGTCTTTTAGCATAGTTTTTCAAATCGACAAGCAAATCGCTTTTATAGAATTCCGGAACGACCGTCTCTTGTAAAGGTTGCCCTCGCGATTTCAAGTAGTCTTCTTTTACTTCAATTAAAAAACTTACGTCGTCAAATCCAACTGTTATCCAGCCCAAAGTATCCCAGACAATCCTCCACAAAAAGGATGGAGAAAAACCGGGCGTCTCTGAATATAGAAAAGCCTCGGCGGTTTTGACATAATTCGGAAACAGGTCTCTCCACGCGTCTACCGCCAATTCGCTTTCCGTATTTTGCAGATTGTCAATCAGAAGCAGAACGTCGTCGTCAGTGAACGTATAGCTCTCCGACTGTTCACCGAAAGGATACAGGCCTCTTTCCGCAAGTTCCCACGGCGCCGACTGCAACAAAAACAATTCTCGAACAACGCTCTTCTGAACAGCCTTCGGCGCCAAAGGCGTTACTGCGTCTACTGGAAAGACTTTCCCGCAATTCATAACGAAGCCGTCGCGCCTATGAAGGTCCAGCGCGGAAGCAGGAACAAGTTCGACCGTTTCATTCTCGTAGTCGTACCCCGCAACACAAAACAAATCCCCGCCAACGCGAACGTACTCTCCGTAAGAAAATTCTCTGCTATCCTCTGTCATCTTTCATGCATCTCCACAAATAACTCAAGACAAACTTGTGAGCGTTCATTCTAACACAAATTTCCATTTTTTATAGATCGCCGATCAAATTTCCATCCAAAGAATCCGAGAAAGATAAACGTCTTTCATTTAATCAAAAGAGCAAAACGATGGCAATTTTTATACGCAAGCATATTTACAACGCCCCGGCTTTCTGCAAAATAACAGTGAGGTTTGCAACCGACGGTTCGCGTTAGAAAAACGTGTCGGTAGGAAACGGCGAATACCAGTAAAGAATACCAGACGCCAATAGACAAAGCCCAGAAAACAATGAAGTTATCGTCCTTCCTATATTTCGCAAGATTCGGATTGAAGACGATTCTTTTCCGTAAAAGAGATCCTATTCTTGGAACGGTCATTATAACGGACAGATGCAACTTGAAATGCAAGCATTGCTCCGTCAATAATATAACGGCGGTTGTCCATCCGTACGTGCAGATTATAGAAGAGATGCGGCGTCTCTACAATATGGGCGTTCGAATTCTTTTTTTCTGCGGCGGGGAAACGTTTTTGTGGAAAGACGGCGCAAAAACAGTCAAAGATCTGGTCGTCGAAGCGAAAAAGATGGGCTTTCTGATCGTAAACGTCGTGACCAACGGTACGTTTCCCATTGATCTTCCCGAAGCAGATCTCATTCTGCTCAGTCTTGACGGCGATAGAGAGCGTCATAACGCCGTGCGTGGAAATACCTACGACGTCATTATGGAGAATATTCGAAACGCCTCTTCCGACAATATCTGTCTTTATATGGCGATCAATCAAATCAATAAAGACTCTGTCAAAGACGTATGCGTTACGGCTCGGGATACAAAGAATATACGCGCCGTTTCGTTCAATTTTCACACGCCGTATCCTGATACCAGGGAACTTGCGCTTTCAAAAGAAGAGAAGAAAACATGCTGCGGCGTTATCGAGCAGATGATGAAGGAAAAAGCGCCTGTATTCAATCTTAAAAGCGCGTTTCCTTACCTGATTGAAAATAGTTTCCCAACGCCTTGCCCACAGTGCGTCGTTATTGAAAATGGCAAAATATCCACCTGCGGGCGCTGCGTCGACGTTCCGGGCCTATGCGACGAATGCGGATATTTCTTTGTGGCGGAATATACGCTCCTTTTCCGAGGCAATCTCAAAGTCGTTTTTGAAATGCTAAAGACCTACTTGAAATACGTCTAGGAGCCGGTCGATGAACGTTGTCGCAGCTTTAACGCGAATGTGGCTTACCCGTTCCGTAAAACCGTTTACGTTTCGTAACGAATACGACGAAACGCTTCCGTTTGCCGATTGCGATAAACTGGGTCTGTATGTGCATATTCCCTTTTGCAGAAACGTCTGTAATTTCTGTCCTTACTGCAAAGTAAAGTATGAAAAGGGGCTTTGCGAGCGGTATATTGACGCGCTAATCCAAGAGATTCGTCGCGTCGGAAATCAGCATCCGGGAAAAAAGACCGTTACGAGCCTGTATTTCGGAGGCGGATCGCCCGCGTTAGCCGTCGAACGTCTTCCTGAAATCGTCGCGGCAATTAACGAGCGATTTATCATTACCGATGGAGTCGGAATTGAACTTCATCCGGACGACGTGAAACCGTCTGTCTTACAAAAATTAAGAGATTGCGGCGTTACCAAAATCAGTATCGGGATACAGTCGTTTCAACAGAAATATCAACGTATCCTTGGAAGAGCGCGTATCGACGTTAATTCGCTTCAACAGGCGCTTTCCCAATCGCACTTTGAGACGGTCTCCATGGATTTCATTTTCGCGCTTCCTGGTCAAACTTTCGAAGACCTCAAATCGGATCTTGACGGAGCCTTTGCCGCCGGCGCCAATCACGTTGCGATCTATCCGTTTATCGACTTTACGTTTACCCCAAGTTCAGTTACGGCGCTCCCCAAAAAGGAAAAGCGCGCGCTCCTCGACCGGGTTACGTTATACTGCGAGGAACAAGGCTATACGAGGAGCTCTATTTGGACCTTTTCCAGTGATAAAAACGCCCGATATTCCTCTATGACAAGAGATAATTATCTAGGGTTCGGATGCTCGGCCGCCACCCTGCTTAGAGACCAATTCAAGATTAATACTTTTTCCGTCGAAGCCTACTGCCAACGAATCGACGAACGCAAATTGCCCACTTCGCTAACAATCCGATTTACCCCGCGGCAAAGAATGATTTACTACCTCTTTTGGACCGCGTACGGCGTCAGTATCGATCCACGGGAGTTTGAGAAATTCTTCGGCGTCCCGTTAAAAAAAGTTTACGGTCTCGAATTGAAGTTGGCGAAACTACTGGGTTTTATTGAGGAAAAAGACGGAACCTACCGCTTGACGCTCAAAGGCGCGTTCTACTATCATTATTACGAGAACTTTTACACACTCGCATATATTGATAAAATGTGGGGTATTATGAGAAAAGAGGCGTTTCCGGCGCGGATCACGCTGTAAAGACCAACGTTTAGGGAGATGCAATGAATTTATTTCTAACTTTTAATTCCCAAGAAGACCGAAGACAATACGGCGGTTCCGCCTTCTTGGAATTTCAGTACTGCCGATTGCCAGCCGAAGCGGGAACAAGGGAAAAAACGTCCATTTTCTTTCTTGAACATTGGCGAAACGATTCGCTGTACGTACGTGACGACGACGTCTTTTTACGCGAATACGGAAATATATTTGACTGCGGCGTTTACAATAATGGAAAAAGGGGAACGGTCGACGTCTATGGGATCAATTATTACGAACCGTCGCTAATCGATTCCATCGTCGAAAAAATCCGCAAAGAAAAACCGATGGACTGCGAATCGATCCTCACATGGCTGGAGGAGGCCAAAAATTATAACGGCTTTTATATTCTGGGTATGTAATCGCCCTGCGCTTTAAGATCCCCGCAACGTCAAACGCCCTTCCCACATATAGGCGGAAAGGGCGTTTTCATATGGAATGTTCTAACGGAAATCAAGGATAAACAGATTTTTCCTTACGCCTCATTCCCATTCGATCGTTGCAGGCGGTTTCGAGCTAATATCGTACACGACGCGATTTATACCGTTTACTTCGTTAATGATACGCGAGGAAATCTTCGCAAGCACGTCGTACGGAAGTCTGCTCCAGTCGGCGGTCATGAAGTCGACGGTAGAAACGCACCGAACGACAACCGCGTTCTCGTACGTTCTTCCGTCGCCCATAACGCCGACGCTGCGCACGGGCAGGAGTACCGCAAAGACCTGCGACGTCTCGCGATACAGTCCGGCGTTCTTAATCTCTTCGACGACGATCGCGTCCGCTTCGCGCAGGCAGTCGAGCGCTTCCTTAGTAACCGCGCCTAGACAGCGCACCGCGAGTCCGGGACCTGGGAAAGGATGCCGCCAGACTAGATCCTCGGGCAGGCCCAATTCGAGCCCCACGCGGCGCACGTCCCCCTTAAAGAGTTCGCGCAGCGGTTCGACCAACTCAAATCCGAGCTTTTCCGGAAGTCCGCCGACGTTATGATGATATTTAATCGTCGCGGCCTGACCGCCCTTGTTGCCGCCGCTCTCAATAACGTCCGGATAGATCGTTCCTTGCGCAAGAAATTTCGCGCCGTCAATCTTCTTTGCCTCTTCCGAAAAAACGTCGATAAACGTCTTCCCGATAATCTTGCGCTTCTGTTGAGGCTCGTCGACGTCTTTAAGTAAGGAAAGAAACCGCTCTTCCGCATTCGCTACGACCAAATTGACGTCAAAATTCTCACGAAAGACTTTTGCGACAGATTCGATCTCATTCTTGCGCATCATGCCGTTGTCGACGAAAATGCACGTAAGCTGCGAGCCAACGGCGCGCGAAACGAGAGCGGCGACGACGGCGGAATCGACTCCGCCCGACAGACCGCATATAACGCGCTCTTTTCCAACTTGCTCGCGAATCTTCTCGACCGTCGTCGTAATGAAATTCTTGGCGGTCCAACTGCACGTCGATTTGCAAATAGTGACGACAAAGTTCTTAATGATCGTACGCCCTTCGCGCGTATGCGTTACTTCCGGATGGAATTGAATTCCGTAGAAATTAACGGCTTCGTTCATAACCGCTGCGTTAGGACACGTCGGAGTCGACGCAAGCGCGACGAATTCCGAAGACAGTTCCGTCGCCTGGTCCCCGTGGCTCATCCAGACCTGAGATTTAGCCGAAACGCCGGAAAAAAGAGGATTCGTCTGCCCTGAGGCGTTAATTTCGAAATCGGCAGGTCCGTATTCGCGACGCTCGGCCGGCTCGACTTTCGCGCCAAACTCCTTGCACGTTAACTGCATGCCGTAGCAGACGCCGAGAATCGGAACGCCAAGTTTATAGATCGCCGGATCGACTTTGGGAGCTTTTGCGTCGTACACGCTTGAAGGTCCGCCGGAAAGAATTAATCCGATAGGCGCGTACTTCGCAATTTCGGCTGCTGACGTTTCGCAGGGAATGATTTCACAATAAGTTTGATTCTCGCGGACGCGCTGAGCAAGCAGCTGCGTATACTGCGACCCGAAATCAAGAACGAGAATAATCTCACGACGCTCGTTTTGACCGTTCATTAGTTTCTTTCTTCGTTATATCCAAAGTCTGATGGACGTTACTTTGTATCCCCTTTGCGGCAATAATCGACGCCGCAAGCTCGTTTGAAATTATACAAAGCTTAGGGAAAAAACAACTCCCCAAAAGATATCGTTTGAAGAACCAAAACTGCAAAGATAAAAAAGGAAGAATAGGAAAAGAATATGATGCAAATATAGTAAATTTAAGATTTTTTTGCAAAAAAAGTAAGATTTTTCTAAAAAAACCCCTCAAAACAAGGGTAAAACCAAAGCGCTTTTGTCAAAAAAATATACAATATACTTTAGGGAAAGAGTTTCAGCCAACCGTTACAATCGTTTTTTTTGAACTTCTCAAATAAAAAAAATGTTTTCGCGGCACGGTTGACTTTCTCCAAAATCAAAGGATTGACGATTAGTGAGAAACACACGATTGCCGCGTGTGTTGTACAGATAGCGCTTGAGACAGTTTCATGAAAACCAATAGAACGCCAAATACGCCAGTTTCCGTCTTCAGACGGTTATGCGGCGCGGGCTTGTGCCTCGCCGTGTGCAGCGTCTTGGCCGCTATTGTCTCTTTTTGCTGGCCAAGCGCCCGAACGTCCCCTTTGAATCGCGTTGGGTTCGTTCGCAACGCCCTGAACTGCACGATCCAGTTCGAAGGCGACTATCTTTCGGGAGTCGCGCGCCAAGCGGCGGAAACTGAATTGGCCGACCTCGCCGTCAATCCGGCCGCCGTCAATCCAGACGGTTATTTTGACGCGGAAATTAGCGCCCCTAACGACGCCGAAGAGGACGTCGCGCCGCTTGTTAACGTGAGCGCCAACACGTCAGACGCCGCGGAGTTCGGCAACGTCCCTGACGCGGGCGTTACTTCCAGTTATGCGTGGACCGACGAAGTAAAGTGGTTGTCCTACGCGCCGCCTGCCGTTCAAGACAAAGAAGAAGTTCCCGAGCTCCAAGAGGACGACGAGTTTTTCCCCGATCTGTTCGCAGACTGGTCGTTTGATAAGCAAGAGAACGCGGAAGCAACCGCGGAAAAGGGGCCGTCGGATATGTTCGTCGCGGAAACCAAGGCGACCGAAGTCTCGCAGACTTCGGCCTTGGTCCCGTCTAAAACGCAAAAAACGCCGCTTCTCCATGAGCCCGTCTACGTCGCCAGCGAACCGTCCCGTATTGGAGGGAGCGTCCACCGCGGCGCTGCGCCGGGCGTCGGCTTTGCCGCCGTGCGCGTTCAGTAAAGACGTTCGTCAAAACCAAAACAAAACAAGC
>CADACS010000058.1:0-16005 GCA_902786505.1 uncultured Planctomycetota bacterium
AACGCATGTTAAGTTCGGCGTCTGTTTCTCTTGTCGATTGAAACAGGCGCCGTCGATTGTTATCGCACCTTAGGAGAGGCCTCATGACTCGTATTCTTTCCAATCTCGGATTAGCCTTTCTTGTAACGCTCCTCGTCGCCGCTCCGTTCGGTTGCGGGAAAAATAATACGGACGCAAATCAGAACGCCGAACAGTCGGCCGCGCAGACAGAGCAGGAAAAAGCGGTCCCGCTCGTGAATTACTCTATGGCGGAACCCGTTAAACTCGTCGAAATCAGCAACCGTCAGCAGTTCGACTCGTTCGTTAAAGACCACGAGATCGCCGTCGTTAAAATGGGCGCCACGTGGTGCCCCCCGTGCAAAAAGCTTAGCCCGGAACTCGAAAAAATGGCGGGCTACTTCCAGACGGAAAACGTCGCGTTCGCCGATATCGACGTCGACAAATTCGACGAAATTGCCCGCGAAATGAAGGTCGGCACAATTCCCTTTACCGCCGTATACTACAACGGCAACCTCATGCAGTCGTTCGTAGGATACGAGCCGGGCTCGATCGCGAGCCTCGTCGAAAGCTTCTGCCAAAAAGAAGCCTCCGCGAACAATGCGCCCGAAGCCGCCAAAGAAGCGGCAAAAGACGCTAAGGAAACTAAGGACGCCAAAGAGACCAAAAAGACTGACGACGCTAAGAAAACCGAGGAGACCAAGGACGCTAAAGCGGCCGACGGAGACGACGATTTCGTACTTGAAATCGACGAGCCGGAACCCGCCCCCGCTAAGGACGGATACCAGGCGCCGGAAGGGCCCTACTCTAAGTCGAAGCCGATCAAAATGAAATCGGTCACAAAGCTCGAAGAATTTGAGACGATTTGCAAGGAACACAAGTACGTCGTCGTGGAATTCGGCGCCGAATGGTGCGTCTGGTGCAAACGACTCCATCCGGAGCTTGCGAAGATTGGCGGATACTACGAAGAGCACGACGTGTACTTCGTCGAAGTCGACGTCGACGTCGCGACAGAAATCGCCGAGAAATACAACGTCAGCGGAATTCCGCACACGTTCCTTTTCCTGGACGGCAAAGAATACGTAGACGTCGTCGGCTGCGATCCGCTCAAGATTAACGTCGGAATCGAGGCGCTCGTTAACGGCGAGCCCGCCCCGGTTTGGGACGACGACGATGACGACGCCGACGACGATACCGACGACGCTGACGCGGACGATACTGACGCCGACGACGATACCGACGACGCTGTCGCAGACGATTCTGACGCCGACGACGATACCGACGACGCTGACGCGGACGACGGAGACGACGATACCGACGACGGCTCTGACGACGCGGACGACGATACTGACGACGGCAACGACGATTCCGGCGACGACTCGGACGACGGCGACGAGTAACGGACGAACCGCGGATTAAGCCTATGTCCAACGACGCGCAACGCCCCGAGCCCGCTCCGAACGGCGAGCCTTGCAAGGAATCGTTTCGATTTGACGCGGCGAAGCGGATCAAGCATACGCGCGATTTTCAGCGCGTCTACGAGTTCCGCGCGCGCGTCTATAACGAACGCATGACCGTCTGCTGCCGGCCGACCGGCGACGGACAGCCCGCAAGATTGGGGCTCTCCGTCTCGCGCAAGGTCGGAAAAGCGGTCGTGCGCGTGCGTTGGAAGCGCTTGATACGCGAGGCGTTCCGGCTGCAGTATCGGCAGATTCCGCAAGGATTCGATTACGTCGTCGTTCCGAAGCGTCAGGACTCCGTTCCCAAGTACGCGACGGTCGCCGAGGACGTGCGCAAGCTCATGACGCGCGCCGCGAACAAAGCGGCCAAGCGGCAGTCGGAAGAGGCGGAGCGCGGCCCGGTCGCGGCCCCCTCCGGGGAGCGCGAACCGTGAGAGCCGCCGAAGCGCTGCGCAAGGCCGCGCGCGCCGTTGTCGGCGCGCCGAGTCGGGCCGCTATCTTTCTTGTGCGGTTTTATCAGCTGGCGATCAGCCCCATGCTCGGGCCAAGATGCCGGTTTACGCCTACGTGCAGCCAATACTGCATTCTTGCGATCCGAAAATATGGGCTCGTCGTCGGGCTCTTAAAAACGGCGTGGCGCATTTTGCGCTGCAACCCGTTCAATCCGGGCGGATACGATCCGCCGTGACGCGTTCGCGCGCCGTTTACCGTCGGGAAACGATCTCATGAAAATTACCTTCTATTGCGGCTCCTGCGGCGTCAAACTCTCCGCCGACGATTGGCTCGTCGGAAGGGAGATTACGTGCCCGCATTGCCATAAGACGACGCGCATAACGCGCGACGCGCCATCGGAGAAACCGAGGCGGCCGTCCAGCGCGCACGCGGAAATTCCGCTCGACGCCGACGGCGATATTACGCTCACGCGATCCTTTCTGCAGCCGAGCGACGACGATTTCGAGTACGAGGACATGACGCAGACCGAAAGCGCGACGGAAACGACCGAAACGACGGTCGCCGCCTCGGATTCCGGCAAGGCAAACGACCGTTCCGACTTCGCGCTCGAAGGCGCCGTCTATCAGAACGCGCAGGCGGCCGAGACGGAAAACGCCGTTAAAAACCTCGTTCCGGAATTCCACGCCAATCCGTTCGGAGTCTCCTTCCCGCTCGAACGGCTCCTGTCGACCCCGTACGAAAGCGACTCGGAGCAGGAGGACGGCGAAATAAACGAAGACGAAGACGGCGGCTTCGGAGGATACGACAATCTCCCGGACGTCGACGAACTCATTAGGGGCGTCGAATAATTCAACTCGCGGAAACGCAAAAGAATGAGAAAGCGCGTACAATGAATTCGCAAAGAGCGGTTGTTCTACTTTCTGGCGGCCTCGATTCCACGACCGTATGCGCCGTCGCAAAATCTCAGGGGCGCGATATTTACGCGCTCACGTTAAACTACAGCCAGCGCCACGCGTGGGAGCTCAACGCGGCGGCCGACGTCGCGAAACGCTTCGGCGTTAAAGAGCACGTCGTCTTCCCCATCGACCTGACGAGGTTCGGAGGAAGCTCGCTCACCGACCGAACGCGGCCCGTCGAAAAGGACGTGCCCCTCGAAAAGATCGGCGAAGCGATTCCCTCGTCCTACGTGCCCGCGCGCAATACGATCTTCCTGTCGCTCGCGCTCGCCTTTGCCGAAACGCGCGGCGCAAACGAGATCTGGATCGGCGTCAACTGCGTCGACTACAGCGGCTATCCCGACTGCCGGCCGGAGTTTATCGACGCGTTCGAGAAGCTCGGCAACATCGCGACGAAAGCGGGCGTGCAGGGGCGCGGCCTGAAGATTCAAACGCCCCTCTTAAACCTGAACAAGGCGGAAATCATCAAGCTGGGGCTCTCGCTCGGCGTCGACTACTCCATAACGCGCTCGTGCTACGACCTCGACGCGCTCGGACGCTCCTGCGGCCAATGCGAAGCGTGCCTGCTGCGCAAAAACGGGTTCCAAGAAGCGGGCGTTCCCGATCCGACCCCGTACCGCGATCCGGGTTCCGAGTTCTTATTCTAACCTTCTCTCCGAAAGCATCTTGCGAATAGCGATAAAAAAGCGGCGTCCTCTCCCAAAGGACGCCGCTTGCGTTTTGCGCGTTCTCCTCGGCGAATAGAACTACTTCACAACGACGACGTCGGCGCGCCGCGATTCCGGCGTTACTTTCAGGTCGACGATCTCGCCGTCGACAATCCGCCCTTCGACGACCGTCTCTTCCGGCGCGTAGAGCTTAAACTCGGCGTTCCACTCTTTCGGACACGCGGGCGAAAGGAAGATTTTCTTCCCGTTCGTCTGAAGAATCGCGCTCTGGACGGCGGCGCACAGAACGCCCCCGTGCGTCTGGTCGGGCGTCCAGTCGTAGTTCGGGCCCCAGAAGACGGGGAACCGCATCGCGAGGTCCTTTTTGACCGCGCGCTCGGCGAGCGACGTCCGCGTGTTCTCGCGGTCGCCGAGGTACGCGTAGAACAGATCGTTTTGAAGCCAGCCGTACGAGCCGGGCGTTATGCGCGTCTTCATGGCGAGCTCCGCTTCCCGCGCGTTCGGCTGATCGAAAGAATAGAGCCGGAACGGAAAGACGGCGTAAAGCTCCGGCGATTCGATATTTCTATTATTGGCGTAGCGCGCCGCGGGCGCGAGCTTCGGCTCGCCCGTCTCCGCGTCCGGCTCTTTGGGCAGTTCCGGCGTCTTGGCGAGCATAGCCTCGCAGAATTGGCGGTCTTTGTCCGAGAGCCGGCCCTCCGGCAAATCGAGCAGCCGCTGAAGAACAGCGCGAAGGCCCCCGATTTCAGGCGCCGGATTATCGCAGTCCCACCACGTTTCGAGCGCCTGACCGGGCGACATAACCAGTTTGCCTGTCTCGGGATCCGTCTTATAGTACGAATTGAAAAATTTGACGACCGACGTCGCCGTCGGAATCGCCTTCTCTTTCAGAAACGTTTCGTCGCCTGTAAACTTGTAATATTCGAGCGCGAGGAACGACAGCTCTAACCCGCCGACCCATTCCCACTTATGATAGCCGGACGTCTGAAGCGGATCCGGCCGGTTCGGCGAATTCCACGGCTCTAAACCGTACGACTCCGGAAAGACGTCGCCCCAGAAGTAGATGCATTCGGGGAAATAGCATCCCTCAAACGAATCGCCGAAATATTTTTTGACGCGGTATTCGTACATCGGAACGAATCCGCAGTACATATCGAAAAGGGGCTTCATGAGTTCAAAGTCGCCGCTCTCGAGCATGCCGTAATACGGGAGCCGCGTATTCTGCCACCAGTAGCCGGGCCCCCATTTGCGGTAATCGTGCCGGCCGGGCGCGCCCGCGACCGGCGCGGTCGTAAAGAGCCCGCCGTTGTATTTAATCGGATAGGTTCCGCGCCCTTCGCAGCCGAAGACAAACCGCTGCATCGCGTACGCTTGCGAAACGGCAAACGCTTCCCGTTCGACGTCCTCGAGTTTCTCGCCGTCCGGGAGCGCGTTCTTATTCGCCGTAAAGAGGACCCGGCTGCGTTCGGTAAACGCGCGCCAGTACGCCAGCCGCTTTTCGCGCCGGACGTCGATCGATTCCTTTTCCGCGTCCGCGGCGATCGCGGCGGCGCCGTCGATCCATTCCTGAGCGGACTTCGAATCCGGCAGAGTATACGCGACGGCGGCAAACCGCGCGCGCGTTCCTTTCGGCGCGGCGAGCGAGCCGTCCTCTAACCGCTTGCCGTCTTTGCAGTAGGCGAGCGTTCCAAACGCGCGGTTCACAAACGGATCGGCGCGGCCCGGCCAGTCGTCGAGCCCCTGCGCTTGCCCGATTTCCGCGTAATACGGCGTCGGAACGTTCCGATGATAGACCGCGATCTTATCCGAGGCGCCGCCGAGCTCTTCCGCCGTCGCGAACGCGTCAGGCCGTATCTCGGCCGTCTTTTCGGCCCAGAAGAGATCGCTCACTTCGGTCGGAACCGAGCCCGCGTCCTCCCCGCGCCAGATATAGAAGAACGCGCGCGGCGAAATCTCCGCGTCGGACTCGATTTCCACCTCGACGACCGGCCGATCCGTTTCGACCCAGAGCCGTATCCGCGTCTGCGCGTTCGGAGCGCCGTAAACGACCGTCATTTCTCCGGTTCGCGCGTCGAGCGTCTGCGAATAAGGCGCTCCGTCCGCAAGGGGCGCGAGCCCGTCGACGCACGTCTCCGAAAGCTTCGCCAGACGCCCCAGCTCGTCCCAGGAGTCTGTCCGCGCAAGGAGAAGATGAAGCCGGCCCGCCGCGCCGTTAAAGTACGCGTTCACCGCCACTTCCCCGTTCCCGAGCGGCATAGTTTCGTTCCAGCCGCTCGACGGCGACGTCCACGTGACGCTATAGGGCGAATCCTCCGCGAACGAAAACGCGGCGAATAAAAGAAATACGGCTGCGGCAAAAGCGCGAATAAGGCGGGCGGGCATCTCTGTTCCTCCATTTCAAAACGTGCGGTACGAACGCCGCGGCGCGGCGCCGTCTACATTTATAAACGCCGCGGGCGCAAAAGTCAAATAGTCGGCGCTTTCCCCTGAAGACAATACGGCCGGCGAACGGCGCTAACCGTCCGCCGACCGTATCCGTCAAAGCCGGCGCCGCGTTTCGCCGCGAACTTTACGAAACGCGCGCCATTACTTTGAGATTGACGGCAAGCTGCTCGACGCCGCTCACGCCGACGAGCGCGCTCGTAACGCCCGGCTGTTCCAGAACCCAGGCGAGCGCCGACTCCGCGAGCGTCTGACCGCGTTCCGCCGCCTGACGATTAAGCTCCCGCAGTTTTTCGAGCAGTTCGTCCGTCAGCGCGCTCTGTTTCAGCGAGGCGTTGAGCGCCATGCGGCTCCCTTCGGAGATCCCGTTGAGATAGCGGTCGGTCAGCAGCCCCTGCGCAAGCGGCGAAAAGCTGATAAAGCCAATCCCGTGCGCCCGGCAGAAGTCAAGCTTGCCTTCTTCGATCGGCGCGCGGTCGAGAAGATTGACGCGGTCCTGATAGATCAGCATGGGAACGTCCCGTTCGCGAAGATATTTCTCCGCAAACGCGAGCGCCTCCAGCGGCCAGCGGCTGATGCCGACGTAGAGCGCTTTGCCCTGCCGGACTACGTCGACCAGCGCCTGAAGCGTCTCCTCCAGCGGCGTATTAGGGTCGAAGCGATGACTGTAGAATAAATCCACGTAGTCTAAACGCATGCGCCGCAAACTCTGGTCAAGGCTGGAAATAAGATATTTCCTCGAACCCCAGTTCCCGTACGGGCCGGGCCACATGTCGTAGCCCGCCTTGGTCGAGATAAAGAGCTCGTCGCGGTACGGCCGGAAGTCGTCGTCCATGAGCCGGCCGAACGTCTCCTCCGCGGTCCCGTAAGGCGGGCCGTAATTATTGGCCAAGTCAAAATGGACGACCCCGTGATCGAAGGCGTACCGCGCGATCTCGCGGCTGCGTTCGTACGGCGCCGCGTCGCCGAAATTCTTCCAGAAGCCAAGACTGATCTTCGGCAGCAAAACGCCCGACCGTCCGCATCGGCGAAAGATCTTATCCCCGGCGTCGTACCGCTTGGGCGCGGCGTTGTACCGTTCTTTTAAATCCATCTTATCTCCTATATATTAACGTTTTAAACCGTTTCCGAAGACAACCTGAAACGGGCGGCGGAGCGAACGCGCCGCGCTCGAAGAACTGACGTCCGGAATTCTACTGGGCGGCCGCCGAGCCCTCGCCGGCGCCGTCGGACGCCGCCATGACTTTGCACGCGGCTTCAATAAGCATGCAGCCCGTTAGGTGCGGAGTGAGCGCCGAAGGCTCGTTTGCCGGCTGCGGCCGGCGCCAGCGTCCGGCATAAATCGCCGTCTCCGGATTCACGCCCTGACGGACCATGACCGTCGCGCTGCGCAGAAGGTAGTCGGTCAGCTCCTGGCGCGCGTCGCCGTCGAGTTCGGGCAGGACGGTCAAGTTGGCAAGATAGCGGAAGAAAATGCCGTGGAAGAGTCCACCGTCGCCGTCGGGAGCGTCGGAGAGAACCCCGCGGTTGCGACGGCTGAGAGGGCCGGTTGCGAAACGCGCCGTAAGAACGGCGTCGTCTAAGAGGGAAGGATCCTTCGTCAGGCGGAAGAGCTCGACCGCCGCGCCAATGAACGTGCCCTGATTGTAGCTCAGGCTGAAGCGTCCTATCCGCCCTTCCCTGTTCATGTTGTCGAAAACGGCGCCCGTCTCCGAGTCCCAAAGATATTTCCGTTCCCACCGATAGATTTTCAACGCTTCTTCCTGATACTCGGCCGCCGACTTATTTTTCGCGTTCGAGGCGTCGACCGACGCAAATTGCGCCAGGCGCGCGGC
Organism: uncultured Planctomycetota bacterium; assembly: GCA_902786505.1. GTDB lineage: Bacteria > Planctomycetota > Planctomycetia > Pirellulales > Thermoguttaceae > RUG369. Next base: position 7,812 of record CADACS010000058.1, read on the forward strand.
GACAATAGCGGCGGGGCCGTTGGAGCACGCGTTCTTCGATTTGGCGACGTCGGTCTTCCACGTAATACCGCCGTGCCACGGCTCTTCGTCCTCCGGGCTCCACTGCGTCCAAATCCAATCGGCGTACGTCTGCCGCGCCTTATTCAGATAGCGCGTTTCGCCCGTCGCTTCGTAGACGCGGACGAGCGCCAGGCAGTGCCACTCCATGTCGTCGACATAGACGTTCCACCACGGGTCGCCCCGGCGCCGGCCCTGACGCGCGTTCGGATTGAAACGCGGCATGCCCTGATACCAAAGGTCGAACATCTGGCGGTACTTGTCGTCCTTCGTGCGGAGATACGCGTCGGTAATTACGTCAATAGCGTGCGCTTGCGGCCAGTAGTCGCCCGTTCCCAAATCGGCCTGACGGCTCATTTTATTGAAAAAGTAGCGCTCGGGCCGTTCCGGGAAACTCGCGCCCCAGAAATTGTCGATCAGCGCCTGATCCATAGCGTCGGCCCACTTGGCCGCCTCTTCGGAGGAGAGTCGGCCTTCCTGCCCAGCGCAGAACGGAATCAAACCCAGGTAAACCGCGAACGCGGCAAAAAATCTTTTCATCGTTACGGAGTCTGTCATATAAATATTTCCTATTTCAGGGCGGGGAGGATATAGTCCCAAACGAGGTTCAGCTCGGCCTGCATATCCTGCAGCGCCGCGGTATTGACCACGACGGCGTCCTTTTCGGGAATGACTATGATATACTGCCCGCCGGCGCCGTCCGCTCGGTAGGCGTTGTGACGGCAGCGCCAGATCTGATAGCCGTAGCCGAGAACCCAATCGCTGTTTTCGGGCGTGAGACCGCTCTCGGCGATCTTGTCGGCTCGAATCCACGACGGCTGGCATGGAACCTGCGCGCGCGTCGCTTCGACGGCGTACTCTTCGGGCAATATCTGCTTGCCGTTCCATTTTCCTTTTTGAAGCAGCAGCTGTCCCATTTTGGCCAGATCTTCGGTCTTCAGATAAAGTCCCCAGCCGCCGCAGTTAATCCCCTGCGGGCTTTCTTCCCAACGCGGCGCTTCAATACCGAGCGGATCAAAAAGACGCGGCTGCAAATAGTCGACAACCTTTTGACCCGTTACTTTTTGCACAATAGCGGAGAGCATATAGGTTCCCAAACTGTTGTAGCAGTAATAAGCCCCCGGCTCATGCTCGACGGGCCAAGCCAGAAAAGACTTCGTCCAAGGCTCTCCGTCTTTGCCGCGCCGCGGTTCGGAATCATGTCCGCTGTTCATTGTCAGAAGATTGCGCACCGTAACTTTCTTCAGATTCTCCGAGGGCGTCTCCGGCAGGTCGTCGGGAAAGAAAGAGATTACTTTGTCGTCGAGCGACAGGAGACCTTCGTCGATCGCCAGTCCGACGGCCGCCGAGGTAAACGTCTTGCTCACGCTGTTGAGAACGTGCGGCGTCTGAGGTTCGCCCCCGTTGAGCCACTTTTCATACAAAACTTTCCCATGCTGCAGTACCATAACGCTTTGGATATTGAGTTTCTTCTCCTTCGCGCTCTGCAGATACTTCTCCATCGCCGCGTTCAACTCTTCGCCGGGCTCCGCGCGCTCGAGCGACGCCGACTTGACGTCCGCCGCGTTCTGACGGCCGGAATCCTGACCGACGGAGCTCATGCAGCAAAGGCCGAGAAGGACGGCGAGTCCGCCGCGCGAAACGGAACGTTTTAAAAGTTTACCGAAACTATAATTTGTCATCTTTCACTCCCCCTGATCGGATATTTCCGCCGACTGCATCCCCGCAAATTCGGCTTTGATTACGATTGTATCAGCTTTGAAAGCCGAAACAACGGCAAGACAAAGTCCGTTGAAGGCTTTGCGCCCCTTAAATTTGCAATTTACGGGGCCGTAAAGACGGACGTTTCCGCGCCGCGGCTCAGCAAGGAACGGCGAGCCGGCGCTCAGGGAAAAACGGGGAATCAAAAGAACCGACCGTCCCGCCGCCGCTCAAGCGCTTTGAAATACGCCAAACGGAGTCGGAAAGAAAGAATAAGCGGTCGACGATGCAAAAAGAGAAAACGTTAGAAATCGTCGCAAAGGTAGCGCAAAGGGGCGCGATGAATCTTGGTGAGCGTTAAGGGCATGCGGCCGCTCCGATAAAACGGCGCGCCTTCGGGAGACCGCGACAAACGACGCGGGCGGTTCCGGAACACGCGCTTGGCGTTCAAGATAGGGCGAACGTATTGTTACGGTCGAAAAAACCGCTATCTCGTTAGAGATATTCTACGGTCCCGGAATCGGCCTGTCAAGGAATTTTTTAAGCGGCGTAAATTATCTTGGGGCAAGGAGGATAACAAACGCTTGCCCGCGGCAAAAAACAGCGCGCAAACGCCTTTCTTTCAGGAACGAAAAAACCTTTTTTGAAAAAAACAGAAAAATTTTCAAATTTCTCTTGACGCCGGAACGCGCGCGCGGTACAGTGTATTACATAACTAGCACACCACGCTACTAGGACTCTTACCATGTACCAAATCAATTTTGAAAGCGTGATACCCATCTACGAACAGATCGTTCGTCAGGTAAAATTTCTCATCGCCAGCGGCGCGCTGTCGGAGGGCGAGTTTGTCCCGTCGGTGCGCGAGGTCGCGAAAACGCAAATGATTAACCCGCAAACGGTTGTCAAAGCGTACGCCTTATTAAAGGCGGACGGCGTCCTCTCGCCGATACGCGGACAGGGCTTTGTCGTCGCGAGGGGCGCGTTCGAACTGTGCCGCGGCGCGCGTCAGGAAATGTTCCAGTCGCGCATCGAAGAGACGCTTGAAGAAGCGGCTCTCGGCCGCGTCTCGCCCGACGAAATGACGCAGATGCTCAAATCCGCGCTCGCTAAGATCATCGCAAAGTACTATCCCAGCGCCCCGAATACTTGGGGCTGCGATTCAGAACAATAAGGGCGCCGCCATGAACGAACTGCCAACTCAACAATACGATCCGTCGAATTTAGACGCGCCCCGCATGAACGTAATCGATCTTGTCGGCGCGACGAAGAAATACGGCGCAAAACTGGCGCTCGATTCCGTAACGTACTCCGTGGAGCCGGGCTCGGTCTTTGCGCTTCTGGGCGAAAACGGGGCCGGCAAGACGACCACGATTAAACTCCTGCTCGGCGAAACCGCGCCGACGTCGGGTCAGGTCCGGCTCTTCCAGCGCGACCCATGGCGCGAAGGCGCGTCGCTCAGGTCAAAAATCGGATACGTGCCCGAATTCCCCGTCCTGTACGAGTACATGACCGTCGCCGAAATCGGCAAGTTCGCCGCCGCGTTCTATCCGCAGAATTTCGGCTCGGAATACGCGAAACGCTGTCAGGAATTTGAGCTCGCCCCGAACGATAAGATTTCCGCGCTCTCCAAGGGCATGAAGGCGAAAGTCTCGCTCGCGCTCGCGCTTGCGCACAATCCGGAGCTGCTCGTTCTCGACGAGCCGACGTCCGGCCTCGACGCGCTCGTGCGGCGTCAGTTCCTGGCCAATATCGCGGACCTCGCCGCGTCGGGCAAAACGGTCTTCCTGTCGAGCCATCAGACGACGGAAGTCGAACGCGTCGCCGATCAGGTCGCCTTCATGAAGAACGGACGCGTCGTTCTCGTCGAACGGCTCGCGCCGCTCATGGATTCGGCGCGCATCGTAACGGCGACGGTAACCGGTCAGATCGACGAAACCAATCCGCTGGCGACGCTCTTCAAGACGCTCTTCAGCGAGACGATCTCCGTAGAACGCTACGGCGCGCGATATCGGATCCTTGGTCGCGGGCTGGTCGACGGCTACGAAGAACGGCTCCGAGTCGTCTTGAAAGAGCGGCTGGCGGAAACGTCGATCGTCCGCCCGACGCTCGAAGACATTTTTGTCGGATATATGACGCGAAAAGAATAAACGCAAAAAGCGCGCGCCTTCCCGGAAGGCGCGGTCGGCGGCTCGCCCAAAACGCGGCGCGAAGACCGCAAACTCAACCCTGTTTTTCGGAATAAGGGCTCTCATGAAAAAGATATTCGCGATTCTGCGCAAAGAATATTGGGAAAAGCGGCTCGCGGCCCTGATCGCCCGCCCGCGCCTTATTAGGCGGCGCGTGATCGTCGCGGCGGTATTCCCGGTCGCTGTCGCGTCGCTTTTCGTCGCGGTCGCCTTCGGCTGGAAGCTCGCGAAACTCGACGAAACGCCGCTCGAAACGTACGCGCTTCCCAAGAAAATCGAGTTGGAGGCGAACGAAAAACCGGACGAATATCTCAAGCGCGTCGAGGAGACCAGAAGCGAAATCAACCGCGAAATCGCCAGCCCCGTCTCTACGCGTTTTGACGGCGTAGACGGGGCCGCCCTCGAAGAATTTAACGGCGCCGCCCTCAGCTTCCTGCGCGAATGCGAAGCGACGAACCGGTTCGCGGCGGCTCCCAACGCGGCTGTGGAGGCGGAGGCGAACGTCTACAGAACGCTGACCAAGCTCGTCAAGACGCCCTGCGCGTCGAAAGCTGTTTTCGGCGAGCTTGTCGATTTCCTCGACGGGATTCCCGGTCGCCGGCCGACTCCCGATCGAATTGCGCAAAACGCGTACGTCAGCCTCCAATGCGGACCGTTGAGCTTTGTCGAAAACGCCGACGAAAGGAACCGTCTGCTAGAATGCCGCAAGCGCTCGCCGGAAGACTGGCGCGCCGCGATCTGGAACCTCTGCCAGCGGACGCCAAATTGGATTCAGGGTCGGTACGACCTCCTCGACGGCGTTCCTCAGACACGCGTGCTCTCTCTTCCGAAGGGCCGCGCCGAGGCCGACGCCGTTACGGAAAAACTCCGCGACTATACGGTCAATATGCGCGAAGCGGAAAACGAAGTCGCGCGCCGGGCGCTCCTTGCCGCCGCCGTCGCAAAGGGCGCGGACGGTCCGGATCGCGACTGGCCCGTGTCGTTTAGTTACGTCTTAATTGACGACAAACGCGTCGAAACGCCAAAAGGAATCGCGCGTTACGAAGGCGCGCCCATTTTGCCCGCCAAAATAAAACCCGCCCAGGACGCGTCAGACGTAACGAGCGATCTTCTCAAGCCCTTCCTCGACGAGGCCGGCGAGCCGGTTCTGATAGACGGGAAAGAAACGTGGTATGTATGGAACGCGATGGGAAGTCCAACGGTCGTCATGTTTACATTTCCCCGCGTCGCGGCGCCCGCGCCAAAGTCTGAGGGCGGCGATTCCGAACCGGCGCCAAACTTCACAACCGGAAACGTCTCGGTGTTCGCAACGGCCCTGTTCGACAAAACAGGGCGGCGCCTGACCGATAAAGACGGCGCGTTATACTACGGCCTCTGGCGTCACCGTGTCGAAGAAGGCCGGCCCATTATCCTGGTCGACGATCTTGGCGACGACGAACCCCCCTTCCCGCACGATCCTGAAACCGTTCTCACAAGGTTGCGGCCTGTTCCGGCAAGTCCCTCCGGCAAGACGTTCTATTCCCGCGTCCGCGCCGTCGATCCTTTCGGACCGCCAGATAAGAAAACAACCGCGCTTGAGCACGTATGGAAAAAGACGGTCTTTCCCCCGGCGGACTCCGACGCCGGTCAAAACGACCCGTCCGAAGAGACGGCCGACGGGGGGCGCCGTCCTGCGAAACCGACCGTAACCTACGTCGGCGACGACGGAAACGAGATTCTGGAGAATTCCGAGCCGAAATACCGCGCTCGAGTGGGCGCGTTTGCCAATACCGACCTTCCGCCATACAAATACGAGTTCCCGCTGTGCCAAAAGCGCGGCGCGAAAGAGAAGTTTGAAATCCTTCAGTTCCGGGACGTCGGCGATTACGCTCCCCTCCCGGAGTCGGAATACGAGGTCAAAAATAACAAGGTTCACACGCGCGCGATGGGGATTCTTTTTGTAATTCCCGACAGGAAAGCGCTGACACGCTTCGATCCGAACGCGCTCATGCTAGAGTGTAAGACGGGCGCCGCAAAAAGCGCGGCGCTCTTCGTGCCGCTCGACGACGAACGGTAATGACTCCTGAAAAAACGTCGGTTCGCGCCGCGCAGGCCGCAAGCGCAAATCCGATTTTTAGAATAAGGTTTCCCATGAAAAAGTTTTTCGCGATTCTCGGCAAAGAGTATAAAGAGACAAGGACAGAGTCGTTAGTCTTTCTGCTGATCGGACTCGCGGCCCCGTATCTGGTCCTTTTGAGTTTCAACGCCGAAAACGAATACTCGGCAAAAGAATTACTGACCGCGGGAACTCAGTGGCTCCCGGCGGGCGCGCTCTTCGCGCTCTGGATCAATCTTGTCATTCTTGCGGCGACGGCGTTCTCGCGCGAGCGTGAAAACGGAACGCTCGAAACGCTGCGCCGAACCGTTAAAGACTGGCGGCTCGCCGCGTTCGGAAAATTCGGATACGTCCTTATCTCGACCGCCGTTATGGCGGCGGTTTTCGCGCTCGTGTGGGCCGTCGCGACTCGGATTTTCAGCGGGGCCGTCGTATGGCTCGATTTCATTTCGGGCGGCGAGCTGAAGAAAGCCGGCTACGAATATCTGAACGACTTCCCGCTCCAGGATCTGCAGCTCGTGCTGCTCGACTCGTTCGTCTGGGGAATCTTCTGGTCCGGACGCGTTAAAAAGCAGGTGGGCGCGATCTTCTCGGCCGTCCTGTGCGCCGTCGCCACCGGATGGGTCGTCGGCTTCGCCGCAAAGGCGTTCAATCTCGATCCGAACGCGGCGCTGGTCTGCCGTCTGGCGCTGCTGGCGGTCGTTCTCGCGTTCGCGCCCGTTCGCAGCCGATTCGGATTCCGCGACTTCGCGCGCGCCGACGGTTCCTCGGAACCGCGCGGCCCAATCGACGCGAAAGCGTGGCAAGAGTTCGACGCCATTAAGCCGGGCGGCCGTCCGATCTCCGCGGTCGGCGCCCTGCTCGAACGAGCGTTCGGCTCTATGTCGCTCTACGGCGCGACCTTCGCCGCGCTCATGATCGAGCTGGCGTTTCTGTTCGTCCTAAGGGGAATCGTTTTTATGTTCCCCGCCGCCGAGATACCCGTTACGCTTATGACGCCCTGGGCGCTGCTCATTTTGTGCTCCGCGTTTGGGTCCGGGCTCTTTGCCGACGTCAGAGACGGAAACTCGCCCGTCCGACAGCGTCTTCCCCTCTTTCCGACGACCTACTGGCTCTGCAACGCGTTCGCCTACGCGGTCGTGAGCGCCGTCCTCTACGCCGCGGCATGGCTCGCTATGCCCAGCGACGGCTGGGCGGCGGACTTTGATCTCACGTTCGCCGCTTTGCTCTGGGCGCTGAGCTTCGCGACGCTCCTTTGGGCCGCCGCGCTCAAAGGAAGCCGGGTCACCGTCGCGTTCGTCTCGTTTGCCGTCTGTCTTGCCGTCTTTCTTCTTCTGGGCGCCTACGTCTGGAATAAAGCGGTCGGGTTCGAGTCGGCGGAAAACGCCGTTAAAGCGAGCTTTGCCGCAACGTTCGCTGCGTTCGTCGCGGCCTCGTATATTACCGTGCGCCGAAAGCTGTTAGCGCGCCGCGCGCCGATCGCGTCCTCGGTCCCGCTCGCGCTCGTGGCGGCCGTCGTCGCGTGCGCCGCTTGCTGGGATCGGCCTGAATTTCCGCAACCGACGCTCGAAGAACTGACGCTCGCCAAACAGATCGAACTCGAGTCGACGGAGACTCCGGAAGAGTACCTCAAACGCGTCGAGAAGATCAAACAGGAGCTCGAAGAGGAAATCTCGGAACGCGTCTTCCCCAAGAGCATGGTCAACGCGCCGACCGTCGACGAACTCAACGACGCCGCGCTTCATCTCATTCGGACCTACGAAGCGACCAAACTTCGCGCGGCCGCGCCCGACGCCGCGGCGATCGCCGAAACAAACTTCTATAAAACGCTCAGGAAGATTTATAACTATTCCCTCATGGGATTTAAGACTTCCGATATTTTGGACTTCCTCAATTCGATTCCCGAACGCCGGCCCACGCCCGAAGAACTCGCGCAAAACGCGTACGTCAATCTTCAGTGCGGTCCGCTGGAGTTCGTCGTCAACGCGAACGTGAGAAAATCGCTCCTCGAACAGCGCAAAAATGAAAAGGAAGAATGGCGCGTAGCGACGTGGAATATCTGCCAATGCATGCCGAGTTGGATAGAACGCATGTACGGTTTCGTCGACGGAGAGACTCAGAACACCGCGCGCGCAATGACGTCCGGACGGAAAGT